>CAIVYW010000481.1 GCA_903910205.1 uncultured Methylococcaceae bacterium
ACTTTATTTATTACCTTTCCCTTTGTGGCGCGTCAATTGATTCCTCTGATGCAAGAAATGGGTAATCAAGAAGAAGAGGCGGCGCTTTCTTTAGGTGCGAGTGGCTGGAGAACCTTCTGGTCGGTGACTTTACCTAATATTAAATGGGCGTTGCTATATGGCGTGTTGCTCTGTAATGCCAGAGCCATGGGCGAATTTGGCGCGGTGTCGGTAGTATCGGGTCATATTCGAGGCTTAACCAATACTTTGCCCCTGCATGTTGAAGTTAATTATAACGAATACAACATCGTCGGCGCGTTTGCTAGTGCATCAATACTGGCAGCCTTAGCGATCCTGACTTTGATTTTAAAGACCACCTTAGAATGGCAACAAGCTCGTCGCTAGTAATTATATAGTTACCCTTTTTGTAAAGAGGGGTTGGGGCGATTTGTTTAATAAATACCCTCAACCAACCCCGACCGAAACGTTTAGATTTCGATAACTTCGAAACGTGAGTGACGGGGTTATAAACCCCGTCACGCTTTGAACCACCTTAGAATGGCAGCAAGCGCGTCGCTAAGCATTTTGAATATAATTTGAGATTTCCATTATGAGTATTTTACTTACCAATATCAGTAAACAGTTTGGTGCCTTTGCGGCACTTTCTAATATCAATCTGGAAATTCCTGAAGGTGAATTAGTTGCCTTATTAGGACCTTCCGGGTGTGGTAAAACTACGCTGTTACGCATCATTGCCGGTTTAGAACAGGCAGATAAAGGCCGTGTATTATTAAGTGGTGTCGATAAAACCACGCAGAATGTCAGTAAGCGCGGTATTGGTTTTGTCTTCCAGCATTACGCCTTATTTAGGCACATGACGGTCTTTGAAAATGTGGCTTTTGGTCTTAGAGTTAAACCACGACGTGAACGCCCCGATAATGAAACTATTGCTAAAAAAGTCCATGCTCTGCTGGAATTGGTACAATTGGATTGGTTACATGATCGCTTTCCTGATCAACTCTCCGGCGGCCAACGTCAGCGTATTGCCTTGGCACGAGCCTTGGCGGTAGAGCCTTCGGTGTTATTATTGGACGAACCGTTCGGCGCTTTGGATGCCAGTGTGCGTAAAGATCTAAGGCAATGGTTGCGTAATCTGCATCATGAACTCAATGTCACCAGTATTTTTGTGACTCATGATCAAGAAGAGGCGATGGAAGTGGCTAGCCAAGTGGTGGTGCTTAATCATGGTCGCATTGAACAGCAGGGTTCGCCCAGTGATATTTATGATCATCCAGCCAATGCTTTTGTATCGCGCTTTATTGGTCAAACGAATGTTTTTGATATGGCGGAACATGATGCTGATTGGTTGCAGATAGCAGGACTTTTACCTACGCAACGCGATAGTAAAATTGCTCATGTGCGCCCACATGACATTGTTGTTGAAAAAGCGACAGCTAATCAAGCAGCGCCTGCGACCTTAAAAGATTGGCAACATTTAGGCGCTTTGATACGATTGGAGCTCGTTAAAAGTGATAGTAATGGTTCGACAGCGAGTGTCTTTGCAGAAATGCCTAGTGATCAGTTTAAACAACTGGCTTTAACTAGAGGTGATAAAGTCGGTTTTCAAATACGTCAAGCGCATTGGTTTCAGTAGCAAACACTATTTTTAGGTGCAGCATCTACCGGTCTGGGTTTGCAACCCTGACCGAAACGTTTAGATTTCGATAACGTCGAAACGTGAGTAACGGGGTTATAAACCCCGTCACGCTTTGATATTATGAAGACATAAGCAACAATCGATAAGGACAATCAACGCATGAACTTGAGTCAAATTGAATTACTACGTGTACTTCAAGAAACTAATTTCAACCTATCAAAGGCTGCAGAAAGAATGCACATAGTGCAATCAGCTGTGAGCAGGCAATTACAATTATTTGAGTCAGAGTTAGGCTCACCTTTATTTGAAAGGCAAGGCAAAAAACTCATCAGCATGACCGCCTTAGGGACTCTGGTTATGGAAGAAGTGGATATTATCAATAGAGCTAAAACCAATATCCAAAACATAGCTGCTGATTTTCTTGATAGTAACCAAGGTGTTTTGCATGTTGCGACCACCCACACTCAAGCTAAATATTTTTTGCCATTGCCTATACAGCGCTTTAGAGCAAAATATCCGGGTGTGAAAATTTATATGGTACAGGCATCGCCTGATCAACTGATTGAGCAATTGCATGCCCGTAAAGCCGATATTGCTATTTGTACCGAACGCTTAGATCAAGAGCATGATCTGGTGATTAAAAACTGTTATGAATGGCATCATGCCTTAGTCGTGCCGCTATATCATCCCTTAAGTGAGGGTGAGATCACCTTGGAGCGTTTAGCGACTTTTCCAATATTAACCTATAGCTCTGGTTTTACTGGACGTTCGGCTATTGAAGGGGCTTTTAAAAATGTTGGCTTAGAGCTGGATATCACTTTGTCGGCAGCCGATACCGATGTGATTAAAACCTATGTACGCTTAGAAATGGGCGTTGGCCTAATTACGGCGATGGCTTATGACCCTTTAATAGATTATGATTTAGTCATGCGTGATTTAGCCCATTTAATACCCAGTTCTAAAACTAAAATCGCCTATTTAAAGCATAATTATTTACCGTTATATAGCCAACATTTTATAGAGGAATTGCTGGCAGCGGCTGATGAGATTTCCGCTTGAGAGCAGTAAGGTCAATTCCATTAAGCTTAGCGAATATTGTAAAAACTTGGGGTGCTTAGCTTCAGCTATTGCTTTGTAAAACAGGCTACCAACTTAAAGCGAGACAGTTATAGCTGTAGGCCGGAATAAGGCTTTTCGAACGTAAGCGAGAACAAGCGTTTCCGGCATAAATACTGCCCTGTAGATGTCAACCGGTTGTATTATCCCACTGATTTACGTATACTTTGCCCTGCTTTCAGGTTCCAGAGGGTTATTCAGACCTAATGGTTAAACGGGAAGTCGGTAAGGTTTATTCCAAATCCGACGCTGCCCCCGCAACGGTATATAAGTAAAGTTTCATCTAGATGCCACTGTGTAATACATGGGAAGGTGATGAAACAGGTTAGCGCCACTTATAAGCCCGGAGACCGGCCCGAGAGTTTAATTCGATACAGCGGAGGGCTGTCAGCGGAAATGACAGTCTAGCCTCGCTTGTTTGCTTGTTCTTTTGTTTTCCCCAGTCCTTTGTTGTTTTTACAACTCATTAATGCGCGGTGGGCGCAGAGGACACGATGCAAAAAATTATAGCCAGCAGCCTATTAATTGTGGGTTTTAGTACCCAATCAAACGCTCAAGATAATCTTCCTGATAATTCCATAGAACTACCAAATGTTGTGGTGACTGCAACACGAACAGAAACACCTGAAAATGAGATCGGTAGTGCAATAACAGTGATTACTGCAAAGGATATTGACTCTAAACATGTGACTAACGTAGCTGATGCCTTAAGAACAGTTCCAGGTTTAGATGTCATTAGATCGGGTGGTCTTGGACAGCCAACAGCGGTTTACCTTCGAGGCGCTAATGCCAATCACACCTTAGTATTGGTTGATGGCGTAGAGATGAATGATCCTTCTAGTCCTAGTGGTTCTTTTGATTTTGCAAACCTTCAGACAGATAATATAGAGCGGATTGAAGTCGTTAGGGGCGCCGCCAGTGCGGTTTATGGCTCCGATGCGATGGGTGGGGTTATTAACGTAATTACAAAAAAAGGTAAAGGTGCGGCTAGATTTACAGGCACTGCCGAAGGCGGATCTTATGATACTTGGAAAACTACCGGCGCAGTTTCTGGTAGTACGGAACGTGTTAATTATAGCTTAGATGCCTCAAGGTTAGAAACGACTGGCTTTTCTACGGCCGATCAAACTATGGGTAATATTAATTCCAATGGTCATGCCAATACCACGGTAAGTGGCCGCTCGGGTGTTAAAGTCACTGATAATCTCGATTTAGGTGCTACCTTACGTTATAACGAAGGCAAAACGACTAGTGATGATTGTGGCGGTGTTAATTGTGATAATACGGGCAATTATAATACCTTTAACGAATTGTTTACTCGTGGTTTTGGGCATCTTAAGTTATTTGATGGTTTATGGGAACAAACCATAGGCGCAGCTTATAGTCGAACGGATCGAAATAATGTAACTGTATTTAATCCCAATTCACCTAATAGTTATGGTAATTCCGTTGCGGCTAATTTGGGTGAAAAAGTTAAATTGGATTATCAAAATATTTTCAACATTCATAAATCTAATACTGTCACATTAGGGGTAGAAGAAGAGGCAGATAGTTTAAATAGTTCGGCGACATCCCCTGACCTTTATGGGACTAATGCCTCGATTCCAATTAAGACGATGAACACGGTGAGTACTTATTTACAAGATCAGATTAAGTTGTTTGAGCGTTCTTTTACTACCTTGGGCATAAGGTATGATGATAATAATCGTTTTGGTGGTCATGAAACTTGGCGAGTGAATGAGTTATTTACTATTAACGAAATAGGGACGCGTTTAAAAGGCAATTACGGTACTGGTTTTAAAGCGCCTTCACTCAATCAGCTTTATGACACCATCTATAATTCAGGTAATCCTAATTTAAAACCCGAAACCAGTGTTAACTGGGATGTGGGCTTAGAACAGGATTTATTTCGTAAAAAAGTCACAGCGGGTGTTAGTTATTTCAATAATAACTTTAATAATTTGATTCAGTATTTAAGTGTGCCGCCTTATACCAACAATAATGTCAGTCGAGCTAAAGCAAGTGGCGTTGAAACCTTTATGGAGCTGCGTCCCTTAAAGGATCTAACCTTACGAGGTAATTATACTTATCAGCAAACTTTGAATATGGTTACGGACACTCAATTACTCCATAGACCTAAGAATAAAGCAAGTTTTGACGCCGATTAT
>CAIVYW010000482.1 GCA_903910205.1 uncultured Methylococcaceae bacterium
GCCATCATCTTGATGCTGTAGAGCAAACTTACAGCGTGATTGCCGATACGATTACCCAATACCAACCACTCATCATCGTTTGTCATGACGATAAGCATCAGCAGCATATTCAAAAATTAATTGGTAATCATGACGATATAAACTTTATCTTTGCCCCTGTTAATGATATCTGGGTAAGAGATACTGTTTTTTTAAGCGTTGCACAAGCCGGTGTCATTTCTCATCTTAATTTTTTATTTAACGGTTGGGGTGAAGAATACCAGCATCAGCATGACAATATACTTAATCATAAGTTGTTAAACGTCAAACCATTTAAAGGAAAGGTTCATAAAGACATTGATTTTATTTTAGAGGGCGGAAGTATAGACAGTGATGGTATAGATACTATCTTAACTACCAAACAATGTTTATTAAGTCCGAATAGAAATCATGGATTAACACAAGCAGAAATTGAACAGCAACTGCTACAGCATTTGGGTGTAAAGCGGGTGTTTTGGTTGGATCAAGAGAGTCAGTCCGGTGATGAGGCGGATTCTCACATTGATACCTTGGCGCGTTTTTGCTCTGCCAACACGATTGCTTATACCTGTTGCGAAGATACCAACGACTTGCAATATACCAGCCTAAAGCATATGGAAAGGCAGTTGCAGGATCTTAGAACTGATGCGAATGAGCCTTATCATTTAGTGCCATTGCCCTTACCAAAACCTATCTTTGATGAAGAGGGTCAACAATTGCCGGCTAATTACGCTAACTTTTTAATGATTAATCATGCCGTGTTAGTGCCTAGTTATGGTGATGATATGGATGGCATCGCCTTGGCTAGATTGGCAGAGTGTTTTTCTCAGCATGAAATTATTCCTATACCTTGTCTGCCATTAGTGCAGCAATATGGCAGCTTGCATTGCATGGCTATGCAGTTTCCAGAAGGCGAGTTAAATTTGGTGACAGCACTTTAAATTTTGTAGTATGAAGCAAGGAATCCATTCTTATTTAAAGTATGAATGGATTCGTAATCATTTAGTCCCTTTTTTTCAAAGGGGGGGGAGATGAATAGTTACATGGATTCCTATGTTACTTACTTCTAAATTTGGGTGACTTGTAATTATTTCCCTCCCCCCATTTTTTAAATGGGAGGGGGGGAGTTTCAAATTATTTCGTGTTCGTTCCGTAGTTTCTATATTCAATTTCTAGAGGATGATATGTCTAAACCCATTACGCCCTTGATCGCTGCCGATATTATTATTGAACTAATCGATATTCCTAGCCGCCCCATTGTATTAATTTAACGCAGCTATCCACCCTATGGCTCACTGCTATTAAGTTAGTGGAATTCAATATGCAGTGGGAGTGGCTTTAGCAACGATTGCGTTACTAAAGCCACTCCCACAATTCTACAAAAAAATCTTAACTTAATGGCAGTGACGCAGAGCGTGGCAACGATAGTATGCGCCGCGTGGCAATGATAAATGCCCATCAAGCTGGCTATGCCGCCTAGCGACTAC
>CAIVYW010000483.1 GCA_903910205.1 uncultured Methylococcaceae bacterium
ATGCGGCATTAAGCGCGATAGGCGATTGTTTGAAAGGAATATTCATCGGTTAGTAATTATTTTAGCGTAGGTGACTATTCTATCATTATTGGCTGGATTATAGGACAGCCTCCTAGGGGGGCGCGTTCGTCCATGAACGCTTCAATGATTAAGGATTATCTGGAACAGTACTTTGAACTTAAGGGCGATGATGATTTTAGGACAGAAACATAGACGGGGCTTGCGACCCGTATCGTATCCCGACTTTAGTCGATAGATTTAAGCCACCAGCTTTAGCTGGTGGTTGTTTAGTTTAGTCATGGCGGTATTTTGGTCATGAAAGCGCTGTCAATTATACGGCACACTGTCAGTAATGCCGTATCAGATTCACGATGGTTTTGACTAACAATGCTGAGATATACCTAGATCATAGCAAAGCTGTTAAACTGTGCGCTTTTTAACCCGTAATAGTTCCAGCAATTACGTCGTGATTGATATAATCCCCGTCATTATTTACTATTGCTCGCACCTATCAGACCACCTTAGTTAACTATGAATTTTGATGTTATTTGTTTCGATTGCGACAGTACTTTAAGTAAAATTGAAGGCATCGATGAACTTGCTAAATCTGTCGGTTTGGGATCCGAAATGTCCAAGCTGACCGATGCGGCGATGAACGGAGAAGTCGCTTTGGAAGCGATCTACGAAAAGCGTTTGTCGCTTATTCAACCTGACATTAAGAGTATTAATGACTTAGCAGAATTGTATATAGCCGAAATCGTTGAGGGTGTTAAAAATGTTTTTGCTATTTTATTAGCTCAGAATAAAGCGGTACATATTATTAGTGGTGGCTTACGTCAAGCAATTTTGCCACTAGCGCATTATCTAGGCTTACCAGAAAGCCATGTACACGCTGTGGATATTTATTTTAATGAAGATGGTAGTTATCGAACGTTTGATCTCAACTCGCCATTGACCAGAACAGGTGGAAAAGCGACGGTGGTGGCAAGGCTAAAAGTACAGGGTTCTTTGGTTATGATAGGTGATGGAAAAACCGATTTAGAAGCTCAACAAGCGGGGGCATTCGTGCTCGGTTTTGGTGGCGTGGTTGACAGAGCTATTGTTCGTGAGCAGGCTGATGCTTATATCACAGAACCCTCGTTGCTCAGCGTTTTAGAACATATTTTGTAAGATTCATACATACGATAGACCTACCTTTTAAAGAGAGTAAGCATGGCAGGACATAGTAAATGGGCTAATATCAAGCATCGTAAAGCGGGACAAGATGCTAAGCGTGGTAAAGTTTTCACTAAAATATTACGTGAAATTACCGTTGCAGTAAAAACCAGCGGCCCAGACGCCGGTAGTAATCCTGCTTTGCGCACGGCTGTTGATAAGGCTTTGGCGGCTAATATGCGCCGCGACACCATAGATACCGCTATTAAAAAAGCCTCTGGTGCTTTAGAAGGCGTTAATTACGAAAATATTCGTTATGAAGGTTATGGTCCTGGTGGAACTGCTGTTATCGTTGATTGTTTGACCGACAATCGTAATCGCACCGTTAGCGAAGTCCGTCATGCTTTTAGTAAAGCAGGCGGTAACTTGGGTACAGATGGCTCTGTCGCCTATTTGTTTAGTAAAGTCGGTATTCTTAGTTATGCACCATCGGTAGACGAAGATGCGTTGATGGATGCTGCGTTAGACGCGGAAGCAATTGATGTTATCAATTATGATGACGGCGCAGTCGATGTAATGACCACGCCAGAAAATTACCTAACAGTAAAAGCTGCTCTGATTGCCGCAGGTTTTGAACCTGATAATGCAGAAGTCACTATGCAAGCTGCCACTATGGCTGAATTAGAGGCCGATGATGCTGAGAAAATGCTGCGCTTGATAGATCGCCTAGAAGATTTGGATGATGTACAAGATGTTTATTCCAATGCGGATATTAGTGACGAGATTATGGCAAGTTTGGATTGATAGTAGCGGCGATCATTAGTCTGCGTCATTTCGAATGGGATCAATATGAGGGTTCATAGTGAAAGATGAATATGATTTTTCTAAGGCAGTACGTGGACGTTTTTATCGCCCTGATACGCAACTAAATATCCCCGTCTATTTGGATCAATATGTTGAAAGTTGGTTTGCTGAAAATGCAAAAATTAAAGGTGTTAATCTACAATCATTAATTAATTATTGCGGAAAGACATTTCTTTAATACAAGAAGTTACGGGTAAAGTCTAAGCTTTGTAGCTTGCGAAAAAGGCAACCCAAAGGCGACTCCCGCTTGCTTATTCAGAAGTTTGCCAATGCCCTGATTTACCACCGTCTTTTTGCAGCAAGCGTACACAATCAATAACCATGCCTCTATCGATACCCTTACACATATCATAAATAGTTAGTAAAGTGATTTGAGTGGCGCAGAGTGATTCGATTTCTATGCCAGTCTGGCCTATGGTTTTTACCGTAGTTTCACAGCGTATGCGATCATATTCAGGTTCAGCACTTAAGTTAATTTCAATATGGGTAATGGGTAGCGGATGACAGAGCGGAACTAAATCAGCAGTTTTCTTCGCGGCCATAATGCCAGCAATTCTAGCAACCGCAAGCACGTCGCCTTTTTTGTGTTCTCCCGCGCTAATCATCTGCAAGGTTTCTGGGCGCATTTTTATATAGCCTTCAGTGACAGCGATCCGCTGAGTAATGGCTTTAGTACCGACATCGACCATGTGCGCTTCGCCAGATGAGTTAAAATGCGTGGTATAAGTCATGAATAAGTTAGTGTCTGGTGGCCAAAGTGCATTATTATCTCTTTTTTTCTTGTTATGTGAATCATTATGTCTATTAAAGTCTATTATTTTGCCAGTTTAAAAGAGCATGTCGGTAGCTCGGAGCATGAACTGGATTTTACTCAGGCATTAACCGTTAATGAGGTTTGGCTACAGGCTAATGCAGAGTTGGTTTTGCCCCAAAATACCTTAGCCGCTATTAATATGGATTATGTGAGTTGGGATAGTCTAGTTTCTGATGGCGATGTTGTCGCTTTTTTTCCGCCTGTGACAGGTGGCTAACAATGGCCATTAAAATTACCGAGCTTGCTTTCGATCCGTATCACGAACTTAAACTTTACCAGAACACACAGCTTGAACATCTGGGCGCCATAGGTGCGACCAGTCTCTTTATAGGCACTATGCGTGATTTTAATCAGGGTAGCCAAGTCACAGGCATGAGCATAGAGCATTATCCCGGCATGACAGAAAAGCAATTAGACTTGTGTATTGAAAAGGCACAGGGCTTATGGTCAATTTTGGATAGTTTAATTATTCATCGTGTGGGCACTATTACGCCTAATGAGGTTATTGTTTTAATTGCGGTATGGTCTGCTCATCGGGGTGATGCCTTTGATGCGACACGTTATATTATGGAAGCTTTAAAATCGACGGTACCCTTTTGGAAAAAAGAGTGCTTAGAAACCGATACTGAACGCTGGGTGATTAGCAATACCTCAGGTTATCAATAGGGATGAAATCAAATCATGCGCTTCACTATCGAGCATTTTCTTAAAGAAGAGCTTTGGTTGCTGCAAGAGCAATCAATGCCGCGCTTGAGTTCAATGACCATTAAGTCGTTAAAGATTGCCCTATTATCAGTGCAATCTTTTTATCGTGATTTATGTCCACTCAGAGCCTCAGCCTTAACCTTGTATAGCTTATTATCTATAGTGCCGGTTATTGCTTTGCTGTTTGGTATTGCTAAAGGTTTTGGCTTTGAAAAAATACTGGAACAGCGATTAATGGAACAAGTCCCCAATCAAGAAATCACCGTATTACAGTTGATTAGTTTCGCGCAGAATATGCTCGACAGCACTAAAGGTGGGGTTGTTGCAGGCATAGGTACGGTGGTGCTATTTTGGACCGTGATTAATGTCATCAGCAATATTGAAGAATCTTTTAATCACATTTGGAAAATAACACAGGGTCGTAGCTTTAGTCGTAAGTTTAGTGATTATTTATCCTTGATGTTATTAGCACCTATCGTCTTAGTTCTTTCTGGCAGTATTAGCTTATTTTTAAAAACCAAAATCACTTGGTTAATGACCATCATTCAATTATCTGACTCAGGTAGTTGGCTGGTGATTAAAGGCTTGGGCTTATTGCCGTTGCTGCTGATGATAGGTTTATTTGGTTTTATTTTTATCTTTATGCCTAATCATAAAGTCAATATTAGGGCAGGTATGATTGCTGGGGTGGTCACTGGGGTTTTATCTTATCTATTGCAGTGGGCTTATTTGAGCTTACAGTTGGGCGCGTCTAGTTATAATGCTATTTATGGCAGTTTTGCCGCTTTGCCTTTATTAGTGGTCTGGTTACAAGCGGGCTGGATGGTGATTTTGTTCGGTTGTGAAGTTGCCTTCTTTTTACAAAATTATGAAATATACAAAAACAATAATCGCTATGCGGATTTGAGTTTTGCTTTGCAAAAAGCACTTGCCCTACAACTAACTCATCTAATTATTAATAATTTTGTAAGGATGAATAAACCTTTATCAGCCACTGAAATTGCTGCGAAGTTGCTAATTCCAATTGCCATTGTTCAGGCTTTATTGGCAAAGTTAATAGCCAGTCATGTCATTGTTGAATTTAAGGCGCAAGAGCAGGGCGCTGATGAGCTTTATCAACCGGCTGTGGATATTAATAAATTGACTATTGCCTATGTGATTACCGCATTAGATCAAAGCGGTCAGCATCATTTAGCCGATCTTAAACAAGAGCAGTTATTTATGGCGGCTATTGATGAGTTTAGACAGCTAATGGAAAAATCCCAGCATAATCGCTTATTGAAAGAGCTTTAATCGATAAGTTAGGTAGGATTGATTTTCCGTATGGCATGCTTAAAGATCATGGTCATTAAAGAACCTGCAGTATAAAACGTGGAGTGCTGAGCTTTGGCTATTACCGTAAAACAGCTAAAGCAGTTTTACTCCCAACACCCAACGATGGATCTTAATGAAAAATATATTTACTCTAGCAGAAGCCTGTTTGCATCACCCTGATATCGAGAAAAAATTAACGCTCACTCATCAAGCTCAGCTGTTATTGACTCAGGGTCAGTTAAGCTTAGTCTCCGAACAACCGCCTTTAGCGATTTCTTGTGTGCAATTTCCTAGTACGCCGATATTATTGTCCACCCGTGAAATGCCTAAACGAAAACTGGGCAGCCCCGACGGTATAAAAGCCTTCTTTCATGCCATTGCTCATGTTGAATTTATGGCCATTTATTTGGCCTGGGATATGCTTTATCGTTTTCGTGGTATGCCTGATCAGTTTTATCAGGATTGGCTGCGCGTCGCCGATGAAGAGGCGCAACACTTTGAATTAATCCGCACGCATTTACAGGCTATGGATTTAGCTTACGGTGATTTACCAGCTCACAATGGTTTATGGGATCATGCGACAGATACCGCAGATGATTTATTAGCCCGATTAGCCATGATTCCACGCTGTATGGAAGCACGAGGCTTGGATGTCACGCCCGCCATCATTGCCAAATTTAAGCATATGGGTGATGAGGCGAGTGTCAGCCTATTAACGCGCATTTTAACCGATGAAGTGGGGCATGTAGAGCGAGGTTCCTACTGGTTTAAGTTTGTTTGCGCACAGCAAGGCTTAGAGCCTGAGCCTCAATATCAGCTCTTAATTAAGAAATATTACCAAGGTGGTAAGCCAAAAGGCCCTTTTAACAGAGAAATGCGTATAATTGCTGGTTTTTCAGATGCTGAGTTAGACTGGTTGGAAAATACATCACTATGAATACACATAAAATATTTGATACACCTGTTTTTGGTTTAGGCTTTAGAGTTTTTTTTGCACTAGCTGGCTTGTCTGCACTGATTTTAATCATGCTATGGAATGCTATATTTAAAGGCACCTTAAACGTCGCTAATTATTTTTTACCGAGTTATTGGCATGCACATGAAATGTTATTGGGCTATTCCGTTGCCGTTATTGCAGGATTCTTATTAACTGCTGTTAAAAACTGGACGGCTAAGCCGACCTTAAGCGGTGATAAATTAGCCGCTTTGTCATTATTATGGCTTTATGGCCGCATACTGCCTTTTTATGCGGATTTATTACCTGATGGTGTCATCGCTGCTGTTGATTTTGCTTTCTTACCTGTGCTGGCCTATTGCATTAGCGGGCCTATTTTACAAGCCAAGCAATACAAGCAGTTAGTTTTTGTGGGTCTATTATTGGTCTTAGCGTTAGGTAATGCTTTAATCCATGCACAGATGCTAGGCTTAAATCTAAATACAGCTTTGCTAGGTATTCAGCTGGTTGTCGCGACTATCATTACCATGATTATCTTATTATCAGGCAGAATATTTCCATATTTTACCGAAAGAGCACTATCAGGTACGTTCATCAGCAAGAATCCCTTATTGGATGTGTTATCGATAGGCTCTGCTGTTTTGGTTTTCGCCTTACAATTAAGTTCTGTTTCTGGCCTCTTATTAGCCATTACCGCATTGTTTGCGGCCGCCGTTAATGCTGCCCGTTTATCTGGTTGGTATGTGTCAAGAATATGGTATATGCCTTTATTGTGGGCATTATATGTCGGCTATGCTTGGCTTATTCTTGGTTTTGTCTTAACGGCCTTGTCGGCTTATAGTTGGGTCTTACCCTCATTAGCCTTACATGCTTTTACGCTGGGTGGTATAGGCAGCTTAACCTTGGCTATGATGGCGAGAGTCTCTTTAGGACATACCGGACGAGCACTGCGTGCTTCAAATGCCATAACCATTGCCTTCGTGTTACTTAATTTGGCTGCGGTATTTAGAGTGTTATTGCCTGTCGCCCTGCCTCATGGTTATGATTTATTAATGTATGCTTCCACCTTGTGCTGGATCGCCGCCTTTTCCTTATTCATGTTTGTTTATGCGCCAATCTTAACGACTAAGCGTATAGATGGCTTGGAAGATTAAGTTTCGTAAGGGCGACACATTCGCCCAGCTATGTCGAGTGGATACGTAATACACATCTAGCCTTGATGGCGGACCTTAAAGTTATTGATTTAGTTTAAAAAAGGTAAGTAAGATGAAAATAGTATTGATTTGTCTGTCAGTGTTAGGATTGGTTTCTTGCGTAAATTATCCTTATCGAGGTAATTATTATGGTAATAGCCGTTATGTGACCACACCTTATTATGGTGGAAATATGGGCTATGGTGGACATGGTAGTGGCTATAGAGATCATGATGATTTTGGTGGCGGTTATCGTAGAGGTTACGGAGGCGGATATCGAGGTGGTTATGGTGGTGGCTTCGGTGGTGATCATCGGTAGTTTTTTTACGAAATAAATGCTAAAAACTTAACTTTTTAGGTAAAGCAAATGAATTTAAAAGGCTTATTGTTAATATCCTGCCTAGGTTTTTCACCTATATTATGGGCAGATCAGCTAAGTGATTTAAAGCAACGAGCAGAACAAGGCGATGTGAGCGCACAAACAGATTTGGGCGTGGAATATATTGTGGGTATTGATGTGCCTAGAGATTATGCACAAGCCTATAAATTGTTATTAGCAGCCGCTCAAAAAGGTAATAAATTAGCGCAATACAATGTTGGTTTAATGTACGATTTAGGTGAAGGCGTTGCCATAGACAAACAAGTCGCAGCGAAATGGTTTGAAAAAGCAGCAAAACAAGGCGATGTACCCGCGCAGTTTCACATGGGCTTAATGTACGTGCATGGTGAAGGCTTTGCCAGACATTATGAAGAGGCTTTTAAGTGGTTTCAAAAGGCCGCAGAACAAGGACATACCTTGGCACAAGTTAATTTAGGTTTAAT
>CAIVYW010000484.1 GCA_903910205.1 uncultured Methylococcaceae bacterium
AAAAATATTGCTGGGAGAGAGCAATGCGGCATTAAGCGCGATAGGCGATTGTTTGAAAGGAATATTCATCGGTTAGTAATTATTTTAGCGTAGGTGACTATTCTATCATTATTGGCTGGATTATAGGACAGCCTCCTAGCATCACTTTACACAACACCCGTACCTTTAATCATCCCCCGTCTAGCATTGCCGCCCTTAGTCTCTGGATTTCAGTAGTCTATGTAGGCATGACGACTCGTGTAGATCTGACGGCAGAGCATATACACAGCCAATAAGGCCGCTTGCCGTATAATTCACCTATATTTCTTAACAATGATAATTTATGTATAAACATCCGCTATTTAATCGCGAAAACATGTCTCCACAAGAGGCTTTAGATATTTTAATTGAAGGCAATCATCGCTTTACCAATAACTTATCGCTTAGCAAAGATTTACTGCATCTTGTTATGCTGACTAAAGATAAACAGCACCCCTTTACCTCGGTATTAAGTTGCAGTGATTCGCGCGCACCCGTTGAAATGTTGTTTGATCAAGCCTTAGGTGATGTGTTTAGTGTGCGCTTGGCAGGCAATATTGCCTCTGATAAGGCCATTGGCAGCCTTGAATTTAGCTCTAAATATTTAGGCAGTAAACTTATCGTCGTGTTGGGACATACTGATTGCGGTGCAGTAAAAGCCGCTTGTGATAATTTTAGAGAAGGCCATATTGGTGAAATTATTAATTTAATTCGTCCTGCGGTACGCATGGAAAAAACCACGACAGGACATCGTGATTCTTCAAATACCGTCTTTTTAAACAAGGTCTGTGCGCTTAACGTGCGTGTACAAATCGATGAAATCATGCACAGCAGTGACATTATTCAAGATATGTTAGCCGCTAAACAAATAGGCATGATAGGCGGTGTTTATAATCTAGCGACAGGAGAAGTCAGCTTTTTACCCGACACCTTGATGCTGTAACCTAACTTGAGTGGGTTTTTTACTCATAAAGGCAACGGATGCATCATTCGCCTGATTGAATATAGATTTAAGACCGATACTTTATTTTAATTCCCCCCTAAAAACCCCAGTTGTCGCCACGACTCATAACTTACTAAAGCCACTGCATTTGATAAATTCATACTGCGATTATTGGGATGCATAGGGATTCTTAATTGATGCTCTGCCGGTAAAGACTGATGAATATAATCAGGAAGGCCGGCCGTTTCAGAACCAAACAATAAAACATCACCCGATTGATAATCTATATTGGTATAGATATTTGTGCCTTTTGTGGTAATGGCTAAGATTCGATTGCCCTGCATAGCGAGTAAGAAGGTTTGGTAATCTGGGTACCGGCTAATTTTAGCTAAATCAAAATAATCTAGCCCAGAACGACGTAGGTTTTTTTCTTCAAAGTCAAAGCCCAATGGCTCTATCAGATGTAAATGGTAGCCATTATTCGCAGTCAGACGAATAATATTGCCAGTATTTTGCGGAATTTTAGGTTCAAATAGTGCAATATTTAACATGTTTTTGTTTGAGGGTCTTTAAGGTAAGCTGTTATTATCGGAAATTATTCTTTTTACACAACTTGAGGATAAACTATTTGTTAATCGAAACAAGCTTTAAAGCAGCATGGTGGTTAAAGAACCCTCATTTACAAACCTTATATCCTGCCTTAATAAGACACACTCCCACATTAGCTTTACGTCGCGAGCGCTTAATAACGCCAGACTATGATTTTATTGATCTTGATTGGTATGGTGAAAGTCATCAGCCCTTAGTTATTTTATTACATGGCTTATCGGGTAGTTCTCATTCTAGCTACATCAATGGCTTGCAACGATCGCTGTTAAACAAAGGTTTTCGTAGTGTTGCTTTAAATTTTCGAGGCTGTAGTGGTGAATATAACCATACTGCACGCTGCTATCATTCTGGTGAAACTGAAGACATACATTTTCTTTATCAAACACTACGGCAACGAGAACCTAACACAGCTATTGCCGCTGTCGGTTTTTCTTTAGGGGGTAATGTCTTGCTAAAATGGTTAGGAGAACAAACTTCTCAGCTTTCCTTGTTTGCTGCTGTTGCCGTTTCAGTGCCCTTTTTGTTAAATGCTTGCGCAACAAAATTGGATCAAGGCTTTTCTAAAGTTTATCGTCGCCATTTACTCGATGAATTAAAAGAGTATATTCGAGAAAAACATCTTTATTTACAGCATATTAATCAACATGAAGAAGCAAATAAACTTGCCCAGTTAGGTGATTTATCTGATATTAACTCGTTTTGGCAATACGATGATCGAGTCGTTGCAAAACTGCATGGCTTTAAAAACAGCCTAGATTATTATCAGCGCTCTAGTTCTCGGCAATTTCTTAAAGCCATAACGGTGCCCACCTTATTAATCCAAGCGAGTGATGATCCCTTTATAACCCGCGCAGTGGTTCCTGACCTAGATGAACTAGCTTCCTGCGTACAATTAGAACAAACCGTAGCAGGAGGGCATGTTGGCTTTGTAATGGGCAATAATCCTTTTAAACCCAACTTTTGGTTAGATCAGCGTATTCCTGAGTTTTTGGCGTTATTTTCAAAAGCCACTAATCAATAAAATCATTTGATTCAACTATTGTTAACTATCAACTTATGATATGATTAGCGACTTTTATTGTTGAGACTGTAATAAATGGCCAAAGAAGATCAGATTGAAATGGAAGGCAAGGTAATTGACACGCTTCCTAATACTATGTTCCGTGTCGAACTTGAAAACGGTCATGTTGTGACCGCTCACATTTCAGGAAAAATGCGTAAACATTATATCCGTATATTAACGGGTGATAGTGTTAAAGTTGAAATGACCCCTTATGATTTAAGTAAAGGACGTATTACTTTCCGTATGCGCTAATACCATCTCACGATGGTTACTCCTCGATAAGGAGTAACCCGACATCCATTAATAGATTTACGTAAGTTTTCTAATTAAATGATAGCAACTGAGTTGCCGTATTAAAAATCGGCCTCAGAAACGACCAATTCATTGCTTTCTATTTCAAAACATACGTCGTCTTTTTCTATGTAAATTCTGACATGACCGCCTTTGGTGAGCTTGCCAAACAGCAAGTCATTGGCTAACGGTTTCTTGATTTTTTCTTGGATTAAGCGTGCCATAGGTCTTGCTCCCATCTTGGCGTCACAACCATTTTCAGCTAGCCATAATCGAGCATCAGCACCCAAGGCTAACGTTACATGCTTTTCGCTAAGCATAGCCTCTAGCTCAAAAATAAATTTATCAACCACAGAACCTACGATTGATATATCAAGAGGCTTAAATTGAATGATTGCATCTAAGCGATTACGAAATTCAGGACTAAAGCCTTTTTCTATGATTTTCATGCTATCGGTCGCATGATCTTGCTGAGTAAAGCCCATAGTGGCGCGACTCCCCTCTTCTGCGCCCGCATTGGTGGTCATGACTAAAATAATGTTGCGGAAATCGGCTTTACGCCCATTATTGTCAGTCAATGAACCATGATCCATAACTTGCAATAATAGATTAAAGACGTCAGGATGTGCTTTTTCTAGCTCATCTAGCAACAACACCGCATGAGGATGTTTATTAACTTGCTCAGTTAATAAACCACCTTGATCAAAACCAACATAACCCGGGGGCGCACCAATAAGCCGAGATACGGTATGTCGCTCCATATATTCGGACATATCAAAACGGATTAATTCTACGCCTAATACTTTGGCTAATTGCCGAGTGACTTCTGTCTTACCTACGCCAGTTGGGCCTGCAAATATAAATGAGCCTATGGTCTTTTGAGCATCTCTCAATCCAGCACGCGATAATTTTATCGCCGAAGCTAAAGCAGAAATCGCCTCATCTTGGCCAAACACGAGCATTTTCAAGTTTTTCTCAAGATTAGCGAGTTTATCAATATCATTAGAAGACACTGATCTTGCTGGCACTCTAGCAATTTTTGAAACGATATCTTCTATTTCAGCCACGTCAATTTCCTCTTTACGAGTAGCGGCTGTGGCCATACGCTGCTTTGCACCAGCTTCGTCAATGACATCAATGGCTTTATCAGGTAAATGTCTATCGGTAATATAGCGATCCGATAATTCAGCAGCCACACGTAATGCTTCAGCAGAATATCTCACATTATGATGCTCTTCAAAGCGTGATTTGAGACCCTTTAAAATCAAGATAGTATCTTCTACGGAGGGCTCTAAAACATCAATCTTTTGAAATCTACGCGCCAAAGCATGGTCTTTCTCAAAGATGCCACGATATTCTTGATACGTAGTTGAACCTATGCAACGCAACTGACCAGAAGCTAATGAGGGCTTAATTAAGTTAGAAGCATCCATGACACCACCTGAAGCCGATCCGGCACCGATAATGGTATGAATCTCATCAATAAATAATATAAAATCAGGCTCTTTTTTAAGCTGATTCATTAATGCTTTAAGACGCTTTTCAAAATCACCACGATACTTAGTACCTGCGACCAATGCACCTAGATCTAAAGAATAGATCACACTATTCATTAAAATGTCTGGCACTTCTTTATCAACAATCCTTTTTGCTAAACCTTCAGCAATAGCTGTTTTGCCGACCCCTGCCTCCCCGACTAACAGTGGATTATTTTTACGACGGCGACAAAGTGTTTGAATAGTGCGCTCAAGCTCAAGTTCTCTACCAATTAAGGGATCAATGCGTCCCTGTAAGGCTTCTTCATTAAGATTGGTAGTGTACTTTTCTAAAGGACTACCTGCTTCGCCCTCAGTACCAGCAAAATCCGATGATGAGTCTTTTTGACTATCATGATCGTGGTCTATTTTTGAAATGCCATGGGCAAGATAATTAACGACATCCAATCGCGATATGTCTTGTTTATTCAAGAGATAAACGGCATGAGAATCTTGTTCGCTGAACAACGCTACAAATAAATTAGCACCAGTCACTTCTTTTTTATCAGAAGCCTGAACATGAAAAACGGCTCGCTGCAACACCCTCTGAAAACCTAAGGTAGGTTGAGTTTCGCGCTCAATACCCAAAGGAATTAATGAAATAGTGTCATTAATAAAATGTACTAATTGTTCACGTAATATGACAAGATCGCAGCCACAAGCTTTCATGACATCTTCTGCTGAACGATTATCAAGCAATGCCAATAACAAATGCTCAACCGTAATAAATTCATGACGGCTATCATGTGTGTTTTTAAAGGCAGTATTTAAGGTAACTTCAAGTTCTTTACTTAACATAAACGTTCCTAATTAGACAATTTCCATCGAACACATTAACGGGTGCTGATAGCTTCGTGAATATTCATTGACTATATAGACCTTGGTCTCAGCCACATCTTTACTATACGTTCCGCAAACACCAACCCCTTGAGTATGTATTTGCAGCATCACTTGAGTGGCTTTTTGCTCAGACATAGCAAAAAAGTCCATTAAAATTTCAATGACAAAATCCATAGGCGTAAAGTCGTCATTTAATAAAATAACTTTATACAAAGGAGGTCTTTTTAGTTTGGGTTTAGCATCTTGGAGTGCTACCCCACTATCATTATCTTCGTGCGGTTGAAAATCAGACATAAATTAAATAAATAAACAAATAAACAAATAAACAAATAAACAAATAAACAACTAAAGTATGTAACATGCTGCCAATGGTAGAGTATTTCAAGCCTATGTAAATAACAAATTTTCAATACCTTAAAAGTAAATACTCTGTTTGAACTCTAAATAGGCTTGGCAGATTCATTTTTACCAACATCAGTTGCTTTAATCTAGTAACATATTATTTTTTTATTACCCGTCGGAAATCATCAATGGTTTGGAAACCACACGTTACTGTTGCCGCTATCATCCAACAAGATAATCGTTTTTTGCTCGTGGAAGAAGAGACAGCACATGGATTACAATTTAACCAGCCTGCAGGGCATTTAGAAGAAAACGAAGATTTAATTACCGCTGTCTGTCGCGAAACATTAGAAGAAACTGCTTGGATATTCGAGCCCGAGCACATTATTTCTTTACAACTTTGGCGAAAAAATCTTGAATCACCCACGTTTCTTCGCGTCTGCTTTTCTGGTCACTGTCACAGCCATAACCCCAAGCAAAAGCTAGATGATGGCATCGTTGCGACTCACTGGCTTACACGCGATGAAATCGCAGCATCACAACATCGTTTACGCAGCCCTTTAGTCCTGACTAGCGTAGATGAATACCTCAGTGGCCAACGCCACCCATTATCTTTACTAAAAGTACTCCTCTCAAACCATGAGTAAAAATATAATTGTCGGCATGTCTGGCGGCGTTGATTCTTCAGTCACGGCATTACTACTCCTAGAACAAGGCCATCAAGTCAGTGGTCTATTTATGAAGAACTGGGAAGAGGATGAAGGCACTGAATATTGCACCGCTATGGAAGACCTTGCTGATGCACAACAAGTTTGCGATAAACTGGGCATCACACTAAAAACGGTTAACTTTGCAGCCGAATACTGGGATGAGGTATTTGAAGTATTCTTATCTGAATTTAAAGCCGGACGCACCCCTAATCCAGACATACTCTGCAATAAGCATGTTAAATTTAAAGCCTTTCTAAATTATGCTATTGACGATTTGGGCGCCGATTACATAGCAACTGGTCACTATGCACAAGTCGCTGAAAAAAATGGCGAGTTTTTCTTATTAAAGGGTCTTGACCCTAATAAGGAGCAAAGTTATTTTTTATATACCCTAGGACAAAAAGCCTTATCAAAAACACTCTTTCCTATTGGCCATCTGCATAAACCAGAACTCCGTGCTTTAGCTAAAAAAGCAGGCTTTGATAATCATAAGAAAAAAGACAGTACTGGCATTTGTTTTATCGGTGAGCGTAAATTCACTGAATTCTTGCAGCGTTACTTACCAACTCAGCCTGGTGAAATGATTACCCCAGAAGGCCAATATATTGGCAAACATCAAGGCTTAATGTATTACACCTTAGGACAAAGGCAAGGATTAGGTATTGGGGGCGTCAAGAATGCACCAGACGAACCTTGGTATGTACTCGATAAAGATTTAGACAACAATAGATTGATTGTTGGCCAAGGTCATGACCATCCGCTGATGCTACATAACACGCTGGAAGCCAATCAATTAGATTGGTGTAGCAATCAAGCGTTAACCGAAACCATACATTGCACAGCCAAAACGCGCTATCGACAAACCGATCAAGCCTGCAAGGTAATTCCACTAGGCAATGACCGCTGTCGCGTGTTATTTGATCAACCGCAACGAGCCATTACTCCTGGACAATCAGTTGTTTTTTATCAAGATGAAGTGTGTTTAGGTGGCGGCATTATTGAATGCAAGTCAAACAATTATTAATCTGCTACTAACAAATCATCGAGACCTAACCGCCTACCAAAAATATAACACAATAGTAACCAATAAATTGTTCGCGCTATTTACATCACTCTTAAATAACTAATGCTAGAGTTTTTTAGGTTCATGGGCGTAAAATAGCGCCCGTATCTCCTGCAGTATTCGAGAGTGTGCTGGGTGTTTCCTGAACCTGTTTTTACCCCGGGGATGAAATCCGTTACTGGTGTGTATGCCCGTTTGATACGGGAAACCTAATTTATCGGTTACGTCCCCACTTGAACCTCCGGTTCAAGGACGAAAGCATATAACGATGCAGGCGGGAGATGCCGTTTTAATTCCCGATAGATTTAATCTCTTGCTCTACTTCAAAATCTTTCAGTCATTACCCGCTAACGATTAACGCATCAACATTGCTACACTACGTTACGTTATAACCCTAAAAAACCTGCACAGACCTCATCTATAATAAATATCATGTTTTCCAAACATGACGATACAGGCTTATTTATGTATAATGATCAATATTTTGTAAGTAAGCTAGACACGACTCATTCCACAAATACACTTAGAAGATGAGGTAAAAAATGGTATCACTAGAAACGCCAGTTTGTGACTTTGGCACAAAAGCAATTGACTTTACCTTACCCGGCGTTGACGACCGCACTTGGTCACTACAAGAATGCATGGGTGAAAAAGGCTTGTTGATTATGTTTATCTGCAATCATTGCCCTTATGTTAAAGCTGTTCAAGATAGAATTGTTAGAGATGCCTTAGAACTTAAACAGTTCGGCATTGAATCTGTTGCTATTATGTCTAATGATCCAACCGACTACCCAGACGATTCATTCGAGAATATGAAGCTCTTCGCCCAACGAATGAACTTTAGTTTTCCTTATTTATTTGATGAAAGTCAAACGATAGCTAAACAGTATGGTGCTGTCTGTACCCCTGATTTTTTTGGTTATAATGCCAACTTTGAGTTGCAGTACAGAGGCAGACTTGATGCGAGTCGTAAAGAGACCGCGCCACCCGAGACTCGTCGCGACTTATTTGAAGCCATGAAGCTTATAGCCCAAACCGGCCAAGGCCCACAAGACCAAATTCCTAGCATGGGTTGCTCCATCAAATGGAAATAAGCACCAGTACACATTAAGCAGAAAACCTTACATCACAAACAAACAACAAACCGAGAGCATAAAATATGTCGATACAAAGAATGGTTGATCTGGATTTATCAGGAAAACGTGTATTAATTCGCCAAGACTTAAACGTACCCGTAAAAAACGGTGTTGTTACTAGCGATCTTCGTATACAAGCCAGTATCCCAACCATTGAAATAGCTTTAGCTGCGGGCGCTGCAGTTATGCTTTTATCACACTTAGGTCGACCTGTTGAAGGTCAATATGACGAAGCCTCTTCTTTAAAACCAGTCGCTGATCAATTAGCTAAGTTGCTAGGAAAGCCCGTCCGATTAGAAAAAGATTGGTTAGATGGTATCACTATAGCGCCAGGTGAAGTGGTACTCTGCGAAAACGTACGCTTTAATACGGGCGAAGAAAAAAACAGCGATGCTTTAGGCCAAAAAATGGCGGCCTTATGTGACATCTTTGTTATGGATGCCTTTGGTACGGCACACAGAGCTCAAGCATCAACACACAGTGTTGCTAAATTTGCACCTATTGCTTGTGCTGGCCCTTTATTAGCTAGCGAACTAGATGCACTAGGCAAGGCGCTCGAAACACCAGCTAAACCCTTGCTTGCTATCGTCGGCGGCTCTAAAGTTTCTACTAAATTAACTGTATTAGAATCCCTCTCTGAAAAAGTAGACCAACTCATTGTGGGCGGCGGCATTGCCAATACCTTTATTGCTGCAGCGGGCTTTCCAGTCGGTAAATCTCTATATGAAGCTGATTTAATACCCGAAGCACAACGCTTAATTGCTGCTGCAAAAAAAGCAGGTTCAGACATTCCAATTCCTGTTGATGTGGTTTGCGCCAAAGAATTTTCTGATACCGCAATCGCTACCATTAAGAACGTTGCTGACGTAGAAGCTGATGACTTAATTTTAGATATAGGTCCTGTTACAGCACAACAATATGCTGAATTAATAAAATCTGCTGGCACTATCGTTTGGAATGGCCCTGTAGGTGTATTTGAAATTGAGCAATTTAGTCATGGCACTCAAACACTGGCGACCGCAATTGCTGAAAGCAGTGCTTTTTCAATCGCAGGCGGCGGAGACACTCTTGCCGCTATCGATAAGTACAATATTAATGACAAGGTTTCTTACACCTCTACGGGAGGCGGTGCCTTTCTTGAATTTCTTGAAGGCAAAGAACTTCCTGCAGTGGCTATATTAAAATCCCGTAGCTAAAAATATCATTCAGTGAGGCAATAAAGGCTGATATCCTAGACCAACTCAGATATCAGCCGCTATAGAATAAAGCTTATCAGCATTACACCTTGACCTCACTGGCTGTACCTTGTACCTTAGACCCCCTATCTGTTTGCGTAACAGACGGATAATTTTTCAATTACCTAGGTTTAAAAATGGCAAGAATTACCATCGAAGATTGTTTAGATCATGTAGAAAACCGTTTCAAATTAGTTCTATTGGCAAGCACAAGAGCACGCCAACTCAGTCACGGAGCAACTGAATTTTTGCCACGCGGTAAAGATAAAGATACCGTTCTTGCCTTACGCGAAATAGCAGCGGGTCACGTTACGACCGATAATATCAATCTACTGCATCGTGTCGGCGAGAGCCATGACCATAATCCAATGTTCTAATATCGCTAACTATGTCGAAAATAGACGCTGCTGTCATTGAAAATGAACTTCAAGATGAACTGATTTCGCGTTTATGTGCCGCACTATCCGTCTATTTAGACCCTGCTCAAGTAAACGATTGCATACGTGCCTATGAATTTGGTGCAGATGCTCATCTAGGGCAGTATCGTAAAAGTGGTGAAGCCTATATTTGTCACCCTGTATCTGTCGCCATCACGCTTGCCGAGATGCGCATGGATGCGAGTGGCATTATGGCCGCCATTTTACATGATGTCATTGAAGACACGCCCATCACTAAAAAAGATATTACCCAACTATTCAGCTTAGAAGTTGCTGAACTGGTTGACGGCGTTACCAAGCTTACTAAAATCGACGGAAAATCTCAAAGTCGTGCTGAAACCCAGGCAGAAAATGTCCGTAAGATGTTTTTGGCGATGGGTAAAGATTTGCGTGTCATTTTAGTCAAACTAGCTGACCGCCTGCATAATATGCAAACCTTAGGCAGCATGCCTTCAGAAAAAAAATACCGAATTGCTCGTGAAACTTTAGATATTTATGCCCCGATTGCTAATCGATTAGGCATGAATAAAATCAGACATAAACTCGAAGAATTAAGTTTTGAGGCCATGTATCCCATGCGCCACAGAATATTGACTAAAGCCATAAAAAAAGCCCGTGGCAATCGTAGTAAAATCATCAACACCATTGAAAGCACTATCACTAAACGCTTAGAGCAAGCGTGCCTACCCTGTGAAGTGTCAGGGCGAGAAAAGAACATTTACAGTATTTATCAAAAAATGCTGCTTAAAAAACTATCCTTAGCCTCCGTTTTTGATGTTTATGCTTTTCGGGTTTTTTGTGACAGTGTAGATTCTTGTTATCGTGTGCTTGGTATTATTCATAACTTATATAAGCCAATCCCCGGTCGATTTAAAGATTATATTGCCTTACCCAAAGCCAATGGCTACCAATCACTACACAGCATTGTTATCGGCCCTTATGGCGTACCTATTGAAATTCAAATTCGTACTCATGAAATGCACCGTATGGCAGAGTCTGGCATCGCTGCTCATTGGCTTTATAAATCTGATGATGACAAATCTGAAAAATTTCAAATTCGTGCCAATGAATGGCTACGAGATTTATTAGAAATACAAAAATCAGCGGGTGATTCCCTTGAGTTTATTGATAATTTAAAAGTTGATCTATTTCCACAAGAAGTTTTTGTCTTCACCCCCAAAGGTGGAATTATTAAAATTTCTCGTGGTGCTACCCTAATCGATTTTGCCTATGCCGTACATACCGATATCGGCAATGCTTGTATTTCTGCACGCATAGACAAGCAATTGGCACCGTTACAAACTAAATTAGAAAACGGCATGACCGTTGAAATTCTTACCGCTCCTTGGGCAAGACCTAATCCACAGTGGCTCAATTATGTGACCACTGTAAAAGCTCGCACCAGCATCCGAAATTATCTCAAGAATTTTAAACAACAAGAAGCCATCAGTTTAGGTAGACGTTTATTAGAAAAAGAATTAAAAACTCTGAATATATACTTAGAAAATATCGAAGCAGATCGAATTCAAGCCTTATTAAAAATTTTAGAGCTTTCAAGCATCAATGAGTTACTAGAAGATATTGGTCTAGGCAATAAAATGCCTTTTTTAATTGCTAAACAACTCACTCAAAGTGATATCAATGCCCATATCAAACTGAATGATCATGATCCTATTCAGCAAACACCTTTAATTATTAAAGGTACAGAAGGCATGGTTATTACTCTCGCAAAATGTTGTAGACCTATACCAGGCGATCATATCATTGGTTATTTTAATCCAGGCAAAGGTATTGTTGTCCATCACCACGAATGTCGAAATCGGGCAGTAACTCGCAAAAAACACACTAATTGGTTAGATGTAGAATGGAGTCACGAAATAGCCGATGATTTTTCTACCGAGCTACGCATAGAAATACTTAATCAACGGGGTGCTTTAGCTACGCTAGCCTCAACCATTTCTGATCAAGCTTCAAATATCGAAAATGTCACGGTTGTCGACCAAGACGATAGTGTTTGTGTTGATTTAATTATTCTGACCGTTAAAGATCGCGTGCATTTAGCAAAAATCATGAGGCGTTTAAAAGAATTATCTATCGTCTTAAAAATAACTCGCGTTAAAGGCTAAACACACGCGGCACAACTCACATCAAAGGCAGCAGTTCATTTAAAATACAGCCATTAGTTGCCAAGATTTGTTTAGGAAAAACACCTACATTCCCTTGAAAATCGGTCAGCGTTGCCCCAGCTTCTTTAGCAATTAAAGCACCAGCAGCTACATCATATAAATTAAGTTCCTGCTCCCAAAAGGCATCGACTTGCCCATCAGCCACCAAACACAAATCTACGGCTGCCGAACCAAATCGACGCTGCCCTGTGGTATTTTGAGCAATTTTAGCAAAGCGCTGTAAATTATTATCTTCCAAATAAGACCGTAAACAGGCAAATCCAGTTGCGACCATAGCCTCAGCTAAATTGTCGATAGAAGAAACATGAATAGCTAGGCCGTTTTTAGTGGCGCCCTTACCCAACTCAGCACAGTAAAAATCATTTAAGGCAGGGGCATACACGACGCCCATTATCAATTCTTGATTAATTTCTAAAGCGACACTAATACCCCAAAAATATTGCCCTCGTGAAAATGAATGTGTGCCATCAATAGGATCAACTATCCAACGATTAGTCTGATTAGCACTTTGTCCACTTTCTTCCCCCCAAAAACCATACTCTGGATACGTTTCAGTCAACGTCTGTTTTAAAAAAGCTTCAACGGCAACATCTGCGGCGGTAACAAAATCTCTAGGACTTTTTTTATGGACTTCAACATTCTTCAAATCATTAAAATATGTTAAAGCAATAGTTCCTGCTTCACGGACTACGTCTTCAAGCAGAGCAAGCGTAATGGACATTTAGATAACCTTGAATAAAAAACTTCATTATACGACAAGGCTCATTCAGTCGTTGAAAAGCGGCTAATATTGAAATATCTGGCTACCAACTTAAAGCGGGACAGTTTGAGCGCAAACGAAAGGCTCAGGGCGAAAGATTAAGCGCAACTGTGCCGTCTTAAATTGGCAATCAAATATCTCGTAAGTATGTTATGCCGATGCATTACACGAATCTTTATTTCTATATTATCGGCAATCGAACCGCCATGACATCGCATAAGGCATGATGCAACACAGCATTTGCAGTCGATCCCAACAACAAAGCCAAACCATGGCGGCCATGAGATCCTAATACGATTAAATCAGCCTGTTGTTCGTTAGCAAAAGTGACAATCTCTTGTTTTGGAAGCCCCCAAACCAAGTACTGCTGATCAATAGCAACCCCTAAATATCGCCCTAATTGCTTTAACTTAGTCTTTTCCACTTCCAGCAGGCCATAGCCGGAATCTTGATCCAGAGCGATTACCGTACCGTAATTTGTATCTGGCATAGGAATATTATCCAAGACATGAATAATGCTTAATTTAGACTGATATTTATACGCTAAGGACTTCGCTTTTTCTGCTACATAATCACCGTGTTCTGAAAAATCTACGGCCAGTAGAATATGCTGATATTCTTTCATTAAGTTACCTCTAGTTAGGAGAAAATATTTTAAGGTACTTATAGTCCCAACACCTAGTGCTATTTTATATCGGTTACTATGCAAGTCTCGAAACACGCCTCATAGATAAGCATCCTTAAAAACAAATACCTACCTGTACAACATCATGAAATAGCTCGCTATTTCAAAAACTCGTAAAAACTCATTTAAAGCCACTATTCTAGGTATTTTTGAAATACCTTAAGCTTAGCCATACCCAGTATAATTCATTTAATATTCAGAAGAGTTATGCTAAAGTTCACGCTGTCATGTAACACATGAAAGAGGAATTATGTTTATGTAGTTGCAGACCCAATAAAAATAACTATAACGAGGTTTATTATATGAAATTATTAAAAAGCACAGTCGTTGCAACCACACTAGCACTTTCTTTAGGATCTTTTTCGGCCACAGCGGATGTTTGCTTAGGCATGGCCTGCATGTACAACAGAATGACTGCAGCGGAAGGCATTGACGCTACTATCGTTCAAGTCAATGAAGCAATGAAAGCAATTTCTAGCAAATCTGGCGAAGAAGCCATTATAGATAATATCAAAGAAGCATTAGCAACCAGTAAAGAAATCAATGCTAATGATAAAGTTGACCGTAACCGTAACCGTGCTAATGACTCGTTGAAGAAAGCTCGCAGCGCTGTAAAAGAGGGCGATATGACTAAAGCAACAGAATTATTAAAAGAAGCTGAGGATCGTTTTGCAGGTCTTAAATCTATGATCGACTTAACTCAAGCTGATAGAGTTTCTCAACAAACTAACATGCTTAATCGTATTTTAGATACGCCTGATCCTTCCGCTGGAGTCCGTAAATAATAGTATTAAGGCGACTTAAAACCAAGAGCCAGAGTAAACCTAAGTAATAGGCTTACTCTGTGCTCCTGTTGCCATTCTTAGACTATGAAAATGAACGCTCAGCATAGACCCTGCAACTTCCAAACTAACGTTACAATCAGATTAAATCATCGCTATCCGATTATTAATAGATAACTATCTATTAATACCATCACCTCTTAAGTTAACAAAAGTCATCAGCCAATTTCATATCAACGAGTATACATAAGCTAAATATGGCATAATGTACCGCTTTTACACTTATGCCAGTTTTCCGTTAAGTTAACGGATGATGCAAAAAAATAATGTTACCTCTACTTAAGATAATTCAAGCCCGCTATGAACCTACATGACCAAAAACTACGCGAATTAGGTTTAGCGGTTATTCGTGTGGAAGCCCAAGCCATTTCTGCGCTTGCTGAACAAATCAATGATGATTTTGTCACTGCCTGTAAACTACTATTTGCCTGTGAGGGTAGAGTTGTTGTTATTGGCATGGGGAAATCAGGTCATATCGCTGGAAAAATAGCTGCAACCCTAGCAAGTACAGGAACACCGGCTTTTTTTGTGCATCCAGGAGAGGCCAGTCATGGTGACCTAGGTATGATTACTCGACACGATGTCGTATTAGCCTTATCTAATTCTGGTGAAACTGAAGAAATCGTCAGGATTTTACCCTTGATTAAGCGCTTAGGAGTTCCACTCATCGCAATGACGGGTAATCCTGCTTCAACCTTAGGTAGTATTGCTACCGTTCATCTTAATGTGGCTGTTGAACAAGAGGCTTGCCCTCTAGGGCTAGCTCCCACCTCTAGCACCACTGCTGCACTAGTGATGGGCGATGCTTTGGCCGTGTCTCTGCTTGATGCTAGAGGTTTTACTCGTGACGACTTTGCTTTATCTCATCCCGGCGGTAGCTTAGGTAAACGACTCTTATTAAGAGTCAGTGATATTATGCATAGCGATGATGACATGCCCTCTGTCCCTGGCACAGCACTAATAGGAAGTGCTTTATTGGAAATGACCGAGAAAAAACTAGGCATGACCGCTATCGTCGATGAGAACAATCGAGTCATCGGCATTTTTACTGATGGCGATTTAAGACGTACGTTGGCCAGAAATATAGATATTCAAAATACCGCTATCAGTGTAGTCATGACAACTCAATGCGCACTTATTTCAGCCAATATTCTTGCCGCCGAAGCCATGCAAATCATGGAACAGAAAAAAATTAATGCCTTAATTGTTGTTGATGACAAAAATATAGCCGTGGGTGCTTTAAATATGCATGATTTAATACGGGCTGGTATCGTATGATACTGATCAATAATGACAGTCAGTCTATTATCGATAAAGCTAAAAAACTTAAATTATTAATACTGGATGTCGATGGCGTATTAACCGATGGCAAGCTATTCTTTGATAACGAAGGCAATGAATACAAATCATTCCATGCGCGAGATGGACACGGCATTAAGTTATTACGTCAAACAGGCGTTGAAGTCGCTGTAATTTCAGGCCGCAAATCAAACTCAGTCGCACTAAGAATGAAAAGCTTAGGTATTGAGCATATTTATCAAGGCCATGAAGATAAACGCGCTGCTTTTAACGAACTACTCAGCAAAGTAGGTGTCACGCCAGAACAGACGGCTCATGTGGGTGATGATTTACTTGATTTACCTATCATGACGCGAGTAGGTCTTGCTATCGCCGTTAATGATGCCAATTTCGCTGTTAAAGAGCACGCCCATTGGTGTACGTCAGCACTAGGTGGTAATGGCGCTGTGCGCGAGGTCTGCGACTTTATTATGCAAGCACAGGGGCATTTTAATGACGTATTAAATGCTTATCTAAAATGACGCTGAGAGAAAATAAATTTTATGTCTATGTCGCTATAGTTGCTTTATTAAGCTGGCTTATACTTAAAATGACAGGCATGATTGAGACATCCTTTAATCAAGCATCTGCACATAGTCCCGATTATTCCAGCAAAGGCTATACAAAATGGGAAATGAACGAGTTTGGAGCTCTTAAAAAAAAGGTGCTGGCTGATGAAATGATTCATTACAGTGATGATGGCACTACTCACATGGTAGCTCCTATCATGACCTTTATTAATGCTAATAAAATGACACCGCCCTGGGTTGTTAAATCAGAAACAGGGGTTTTATCCAGTGACGGTAAAGATTTATCACTCAACGGCAAAGTGCTTATTGATAGAATAAAAGCAGCAGGTGTTAGTCCTCTTAGAATTAATACCAGTGAATTAAAAGTAAAGCCTGAAACAAATTACGCAGAAACAGTTGAATGGGCAGAATTAATTAGCGAACTCAATATAACCACAGGCATAGGCATGAACTTAACTTTTACTGATCCTGTTCATATACAACTACTTGCTAATGTAAAAGGAAGCTATGAAAAAAAATAAGTTATCCCCCCTCTTTTACCACCTTGCATTAGTCATGATATTACTAAGCTGCAATGCGGTGGCTTTGGAAACAGATGCAGAACAACCTATAACCATTGATTCAAATACCGCCACTTATGATGACCTTAGCGCGACTAGCACTTACATCGGCAATGTCGTGTCGATTCAAGGTAGTATCGTCGTGCATTCTGATAAATTGGTCGTTTATTTTGTTAATGGCGATGCTGAAAAATTAGTATTTACTGGCAATAAAGCAAAGTTTAAACAAACGCCTAATGTCGGCGCTAAAGACATAACAGGCGAGTCATTTATAGGCCACTATTTTCCCAAGGTCAATCAACTGGTGCTCATTGATACAGCGACTGTTTGGAAAGATGACGGTATTTATGCCAGTGATTTGATTGAATATAACACTAAAACATCCTTAGTTAATGCCGGTGAAAAATCAAATGACACTAAGCGAGTACATGTCATTTTAAAACCGAAAACCAAAGAACAGCCCATCAAAAATAGCGCGAATCCATGATAGGCAACAAAACCCGATCTAGTCAGCGTAAACAACTTGATATAAAGCATCTTCTATTATTTGTTTTTCTTTAGCTTTTTAGTATATAAATGACGATTTTAACAGCGCATCAACTCATTAAAACCTACAACAAACGAAATGTGGTTAATGGCGTATCATTACACGTTAGTACGGGTGAAGTTGTTGGTTTATTAGGCCCTAATGGCGCAGGGAAAACCACTAGCTTTTATATGATGGTGGGGTTAATTAAAGCCGATCACGGACATATCTCTTTAGATGACAAAGATATCACCCATTATCCCATGCATTTAAGAGCAATACATGGCATTGGTTATTTACCTCAAGAACCTTCAGTGTTTCGCAAACTAAGCGTGAGAGATAACTTACGTGCGGTCTTACAAATTCGTTCTGATTTATCATTAGATCAACAAGAACAAATCATTGAAGATTTATTGCAAGAGTTTCATATTGGTCATTTACGCAATCAAATAGCGCTAAGTTTGTCGGGTGGAGAACGACGACGAGTAGAAATAGCGAGAGCATTAGCATCTAACCCAAAATTTATTTTGCTCGATGAGCCTTTTGCCGGTGTTGATCCTATTTCGGTTGACGATATAAAAAAAATTATCGAACATCTAAAAGAGCGAGGTATAGGCATATTGATTACTGAACATAATGTGAGAGAAACATTAAGTATCTGTGATCGTGCCTATATACTTAGCGATGGAAAAGTCATTGCAGAAGGCGGCGCTAATGATATTGTTGCTAATGAGGAAGTTCGTAAAGTCTATTTAGGTAATAACTTTAGCCTTTAATTATTTTGATGATAAAGATGCTTCAGCAACCTCATATCGGCACGGAGAGTTTCACAGTCATTCTGATACACACACTCTCAAGGCAGGTTATTCGGGCATGGACTGCCAGAATCTAGGCTACATGGATGTCCTATTTACAAGCCTTGTTGGCATCTGGGTTTTGATAATCCATGCCAAAACGGCGTTTATTTTAAATGAGCTAAAGCAACTGGCTAATCAGGTAAAGTATTACCACTACTACTATGTGACCGAATGAAACAATCATTACATCTTCGGCTAGGCCAACAATTAACAATGACGCCTCAATTACAGCAGGCGATCAAATTGTTACAAATGTCAACATTAGATTTGCAACAAGAAATACAACAAGTTCTTGATTCTAATATCATGCTGGAGATCAATGAAGAAGAAAGCATTTCTCCTGATACTGATACCTTAAACATACCTGAAAGTAACATTGAGCATTCTGAATCGTATACTAGCGAAGGTTCACAGACAACTATACCTGATGAATTACCTATAGATTCTTCATGGGAGGATATTTATGAGACTGTTTTGGTTCCAGGTATCAGCAATCCTGAAACCGTTGAATTTGAATCACAGCGTAGTCATGAAGCGACACTACTAGATCATCTTTTATGGCAACTTGAATTAACTACTTTTTCAGAGCGAGATCACGCGATTGCCATAGCCATTATCGACTCCGTTAATGATGAAGGTTATCTTGGCAATACACCCGAAGATATTTACCAAGGCTTACAAAACCAGATTGAAGACCTAGACTTTGATGAGATTATTGCGGTACTTCATAGGGTGCAGCACTTTGATCCACCAGGTATAGCGGCCATTGATTTAAGTGACTGCTTAAAACTACAGTTACTACAATTACCAGAATCCACTCCTTATCGAGAACAAGCTTTACTTGTGGTGACGCGCTACTTAAAGTTGTTAGCGACTCATGAGCAAGCAAAACTATTACGTAAATTAGGCGTAACAGAGCGGCAATTGGATGATATAGTTTCTCTCATAAGAACCCTAGATCCAAAGCCGGGTGAGCAAATTCAAGGCTCAAGCTCTGAATATGTTATCCCCGATGTGTATGTTACTAAACAGAATGAGGTCTGGCAGGTAAACTTAAATCAGGATATTGCTCCAAAATTACGAATTAATCCCTTCTATTCCTCTTTAATTAAGCGAGCCGACAATAGTAAAGATAATGTTTGTATGAAGGATCATTTACAAGAAGCTAAATGGTTTATTAAAAATCTTCACAACCGAAACGATACACTATTACGTGTTGCCCGCTGTATTATTGAAAAGCAAACAGGCTTTTTAGAACATGGCTCTATTGCTATGAAGCCCATGGTATTAAGAGATATTGCAGAGGTACTTGAATTACATGAGTCAACAATATCCAGAGTAACTACACAAAAATTTATGCACACCCCTAACGGTATTGTTGAATTTAAATATTTCTTTTCTAGTCATGTCTCAAGGGAAGGCGGCGGCGAGTGTTCCTCTACTGCCATTAGAGCTTTTATTAAAGAATTAATCTATACTGAAGATCAAGCCCAGCCGTTAAGTGATAGTAAAATTGCTGATTTTTTACAAAAAAAGGGCATCAATGTTGCAAGAAGAACCATTGCAAAGTATCGTGAAGCCATGTTTATTCCACCCTCAAGTCAGCGCAAGCGTCTTTTTTAGCGCCAATTGAAATTCCAACCAACCATTAAAGAAAGGAGATTATTCCATGCAACTTATAGTAACCGGTCATCATCTTGAAGTAACCGAAGCATTAAAAGCACATATTGATGCGAAATTTGAAAAATTAGCACGTCATTTTGACAATGTGGCTGATGTACACGTTATTTTAAGCGTAGAAAAATTAATTCAAAAAGCAGAAGCTACGTTGCAAGTGAGCGGTGCAAATTTTTTTGCTGAAGATCATCAAGAAGATATGTATGCCGCTATTGATGAGATGGTCGATAAATTAGATCGTCAAATCACTAAGCATAAAGAAAAAACCAGTAGCCATAGATAACTAGGTATAGGGCGAAAGACAAAAGCGAACTGCTTTTTGTATCTTTCGCCTACTCTTTTATGAAACTACTTATTGTAAGCGCCCTCTCTGGCTCAGGTAAAAGTGTCGCATTAGATACTTTGGAAGACTGTGGTTATTATTGTATAGATAATTTACCGGTTACCTTACTTGAGGATTTTATTAATCATGTTATGTTGGCAGATCAGCAAACCTATGCCAAGACAGCCGTAGGTATAGATGCTAGAAACCAAAGTAAAAGCCTCGCTAATTTCTCTGAGATTTTAAAATCAATTCGTGGAAAAGGCATTGATTGTGAAATTATTTTCATGCAGGCCGAAGAAGCGACATTATTAAAGCGCTATAGCGAAACACGCCGCAGACATCCTTTAACGGATTTAAATACACCGTTAAAAGAAGCATTGAAAATTGAAAAAGAAATGCTGATACCGGTTGCAAAACATGCCAATGTCGTCATTGATACCAGTCGAACTCACTATCACCAGTTACGAGAATTGATAAGAGATCAAATAGGCGAACGTGACTACCAACATATTTCTTTACAATTTCAATCATTTGGCTTTAAACACGGCGTACCGTTAGATGCTGATTTTGTTTTTGATGCACGCAGCTTACCTAACCCTTATTGGATGCCAGAATTACGCGCCTTAACAGGAAAAGATCAAGCCGTCGTCGATTTCCTTACTGAACAACCGCTAGTCGATGAATTTTTTCAAGATATCAGTGTGTTTCTTGAACGCTGGATTCCGCGATTTGAGGCAGAAGGACGTAGCTATCTGACTATTGCTATAGGCTGTACAGGCGGCCAACATCGTTCAGTTTATTTAGTTGAAGCACTCATTAAACGTTTTAATAGCCCTATCGTTAATATCATTGTCCGTCACAGGGAAATACAATAACAATCAATGAGCACTTACATTTTGTGGCTTAATGTCAATAAGCATTACCGTAATTGACTGTCTTGCCTATTTAAAAGGTAAGTAAGTCTTTGCTACCTGCTTATAATTCAGCATCTCTTTTTGTTCTGAGTCTAAAAATTTTTGGATTGCTTTTTCATAGCGCTCATCCTTAAGCCAATGTGCAGAATAAGTCGTGACTGGCTCAAAACCTCTCGCAATTTTATGTTCGCCTTGAGCGCCAGAATCAAAACGCTTTAAACCTCGCTCTATACAATAATCAATGCCTTGGTAATAACAGCTTTCAAAATGCAGGCTATGATAGTCTTCGTAACACCCCCAATAACGCCCATATAAAGTATCATCTCCCACAAAACTTAAAGCCGCAGCGATAGGCTGTTCATCTTTAAGCGCTAGTATTAATAATAATTGCTCACCCATGGTGGCAGCTATTTGTTTAAAAAATGCCAGATTCAAATAAGGCTGAGAATTTCTTTTCAAATACGTTAATGCGTAAAACTGAAAGAATATTTGCCACTGTTGCTCACTAACATCTAGCCCCGTAATACGCACTAACTTAACGCCCTGCTCTTCTACTCGACGACGCTCACGCTTTAGCATTTTTCGTTTACTGGCATTCATGGTACTCAAAAAATCATTGAAATCCGTATAGCCTTGATTAAACCATTGAAACTGAATACCCTCACGCACACTTAAACCTAAGGTTCGCAATTGCTCTACCTGAAGAAATTCAAGAAACAAACAGTGCCATGAAGAAATGTCTTGTTGTTTCGCCTGTTGCTGAATAAAATCCAACAACAGACGCATAACATCCAGTGTATCAATACCTACTTGCACAACAAGTCTAGGCCCTTGACAAGGCGTAAACGGAATAGCACTCAGCCACTTTGGATAATAATCCAAACCCTGCTGTTGATAAGCCTGCGCCCATGATTGATCAAAGACATATTCGCCCCAAGAATGTTGTTTAACATACATCGGTAAAATAGCGAGCAATTGTTTTTGCTCTATGACTAGCAAATGAGCGCCTGCCCAACCGCTATGCTCACAAACTGAACCACTTTGCTCTAATGCCAATAAAAACTCATGGCGCATAAAAGGATAAGCTGTGCCGGCGAGATTATTCCAAGCGTCAGCATCAACTTGAGTCATGCTGTGGATTTGTTTTACTTCCATTTCTAAAACCAGTACAGTTGAAAACGACAGAATATCATCAATTAATTATACAATGAGCCATAAACCTTTTTCTCAAGCCTGTGAAAATAACAAAACCCCTATTTTAGAGATCATTCGCCACGTTTTTGCAAACACTGGCTATGTTTTTGAAATAGGTAGCGGCACCGGTCAACACGCCTGTTATTTCGCCAAACACTTAGCACATCTAATCTGGCAACCTACCGATAAACCTGAGAATATACAGGGCATTAACTTATGGCAAGAAACAAGTGCTCTGGCCAATTTAAAGCCGGCAATAGCCTTGAACATCACCGATGAAATATGGCCCTGTGACACTATAGAAGCAGCATTTACCGCTAATACGCTGCACATCATGAGCGAACAAGAAGTACAGCTAGGCTTTGATCAACTTTGTAAACGATTAACCCCCAAGGCCTTACTGTGTATTTACGGTCCATTTAACTATAATGGCAACTACAGCAGTGACAGTAACGCTCAATTTGATAGCTGGCTTAAAAGCCAAAATCCCTTAAGCGGTATTAAAAACAGTGAAGATATTGTATCGTTAGCAGCAGACCGAGGACTTAGTTTAAGCCACGATTTCGACATGCCGGCTAATAACCAGCTACTTGTTTTACAAAACAGCTAACTACGATAATACGCGTATTGCCAATGATCTCATTTATATTGAAAATATCAGTTAAAGTGATCAGCTGTTCTAAATAAATCCATTTAACCTCAACAGAGATTTCAATTATGACTTTTACAACCGCAGCACTTTGTGACGCCTATTCTGGTAAAGATCATTTTCAGATTGCCGAATCACTGTTTATGTCCTTTGGCGGCAACGCCATGTTTTCTGGTCAGATCACTACCTTAAAAACTTTTGAAGATAATGTCTTAGTCAAAAGCATATTAGAAGAAAAGGTGCAGAACCGCGTGTTAGTGATTGATGGCGGCGGCTCTCATCGCTGTGCATTGATAGATGCCAACTTGGCGGCAATGGCGATCGAAAATGGTTGGCAAGGCATCGTCATCTATGGCTGTCTTCGTAATGCCGATATTATAGAGACTATGCCTATCGGCATACGCGCACTGCACACGCATCCCTTGAAAAGTCATAAAAAAGATCATGGAGATCGCGACTTACTTGTCTCTTTCGCGGGTGTCAATTTCAAAAAAGATTATTATTTATATGCCGATAGTGACGGAATTATCGTATCGGCAACGATCTTGAGTTAAAATGCACCTCATATACCAACTAATGAAGTCAAGATATGCAAATTTTACTCGCTAACCCCCGTGGATTCTGTGCCGGTGTTGACCGTGCCATAGAAATTGTAGACCAAGCCATCGAAGCATTCGGGGCGCCCATTTATGTTCGTCATGAAGTAGTACACAACCGTACCGTTGTTGATGGCCTTAAAGAAAAAGGTGCTATTTTTATTGAAGAACTCACCGATGTACCGGTCGGCTCTTATTTAATTTTCAGTGCGCATGGTGTTTCTAAACAAGTACAGCAAGAGGCCAAAGAGCGTAAATTAACCGTCTTTGATGCGACCTGCCCCTTAGTCACTAAAGTACATATACAAGTGGCTAAGCATGCAAAATCAGACCGTGAAGTTATACTCATCGGTCATGCCGGTCATCCTGAAGTAGAAGGCACCATGGGGCAATATGAAAAATGCACCGATAATGGTGGTATTTATTTAGTAGAAACACCGGATGATGTCAACAATTTAGTCGTTAATAACCCCGACAATCTCGCTTATGTCACGCAAACGACCTTATCAATGACTGATACCAAAATCATGGTTGATGCCCTGAGAGCTCGATTTAAGTCTATAGAAGAACAAAAGAAAGACGACATTTGTTATGCGACTCAAAACCGCCAGGATGCCGTCTATGAGTTAGCAAAAACCGCAGATACTATTTTGGTGGTTGGCTCTTTCAATAGCTCTAACTCCAACCGTCTACGTGAGATTGCCGAACAACTCGGTAAAAAGGCCTATTTAATTGATACCGCCAGTGATATGCAAAAAAGTTGGTTTGAGGGTGTCAACACCGTCGGTGTGACGGCAGGCGCTTCAGCACCTGAAGTCTTAGTACAAGAAGTCATTAATCAATTAAAACAATGGGGCGGAAAATCAACCATTGAAATTCAAGGTATAGAAGAAAAAGTGGTCTTTTCTTTACCCAAAGGCTTAAAGAAAGAAAAAGACTTGAGTGCACACTGAGCTTGATAGTTTACGCCTAGATAAATGGTTATGGGTTGCGCGTTTTTATAAAACGCGCAAGTTAGCAGCCGATGCCATCGCGGGTGGTAAAGTTCATTTAAACCAGCAACGCACCAAACCCGGCAAAGACGTTAAAATAGCCGCTCTTTTGACGATATCTAAAGATAACTGCCGCTGGGATATAACCATCATCGCCCTTTGCGCTCAACGTCGCTCTGCCAAAGAGGCCGTTTTACTTTATGAAGAAAGCCCTGAAAGTTTTGAAAAGCGCCAACAGCAGCTCCTATTTCAGCGCACACAACGCGAACTCTTTGATTTTAGTGGTCACGATCATAAGCCTAATAAAAAACAACGACGTTTAATACATCAATTTAAGACGACTTCTGAATAGATCGGCTAATTTTATATTAAAATAAACGCCTTCCACCTTAAGGCTAAGCCGTTCGTGGTAAGCTTGTAACATCATGAACGGCTTAAGCCTTCAAAAAGCTCAGGGTTAACAGTTAAGCCTAGCCTCTGTGCTGCCTTAAGTTGGTAGTCATTTTCATTATGATAATAATAAAAAACATAACCTCACTAAGGAGATAAAAATGTCTTTGCTAGCCCCTTTTACCAAAAAATCAAAACTTAATGCCACCATAAAACAAACAGAAGCAGCGCGTAAGAGCGATGGCAATACTCAAGCGGGGCTTTTTAAAGCAGCCTATCAAGCTTATGCTGAAATCATACAAGACGATGCCTTACGTGCCGAAACCTTATATCATTGGGGCTTTGCTTTATTTCATCAAGCCAGCACCCAATCTGGAGAGGCAGCCGCTAGTCTTTATCAAGACGCCATTGAAAAGTTTGCTTTTTGTATGTTGATTAATCCCAACTATTTAGCTGCCGCTGTTAATAGTGGTGTTGCTTATATGGATTTGGCTAGACTTAATCAGGCTAAAGCAGATGACCCATTATATCTATCCGCTAAAAAGCAATTTGAAATAGCCAATAGCATTCAAGCAGGTACTGCATCGTATAATTTAGCCTGTATTTACGGTTTACAGGGTAAAGTTGATGAGTGCTTAGCGGCATTAGAAAACGCCAGAATTAAAGTAACGCTACCGGCTATTAACGATATTTTAAATGATCCTGATATGAGTACGGTAAAAAACCAAGCGTGGTTTACGGCCTTCATAGACAGTTTAAACCAAGATATTGTCGATGCTAAAACTAAAGCTGAAGCCGAAGTTGAGGCAAAAATTATCGCCGATGAACAAAAAAAGCTAAAAAAAGTATCCAAGGATGATAATTATTACTAAAAAAGCTCATCTCTACCACACCAAAATTAACCGCTAGCAGCAAACACTAGGAAAAAAGATGGCGTATTTTACTCAATATATTGAACTATTTTTACATCTCGATAAATCACTGAGTGCGGTAATCCAAACTTATGGATCAAGCACTTATATTATATTATTCATGGTGATTTTGTGTGAGACAGGCTTAGTCGTATTGCCTTTTTTACCGGGAGATTCATTGCTTTTTGCAGCAGGCGCTTTTGCAGCCAAAGGTGATATGGATATTACTACCTTATTTATAACGCTATGTGTCGCCGCTGTATTAGGAGACTCTATCAATTATGAGCTAGGCCGATTAATCGGCCCTAAGATTGCCAAACAAGAAAAAAGTCGCTACATAAATAAAGAGCATATTGCCAAGACGCATCTGTTTTATGAAAAATATGGTGCAAAGACCATTATTATTGCCCGCTTCATCCCTATTATTCGTACCTTTGCACCGTTTGTGGCTGGACTAGGCTCTATGAGTTACAAAAAGTTCATTCAATACAATGTAATCGGTGGCATTGCTTGGATTGCTATCTGTTTATTTGCAGGCTACTTATTCGGCAATATCCCCTTAGTTAAGCAAAACTTTACTATGGTCATATTCGCTATCATTATCATCTCATTACTACCCGCCGTTATTGAATATATTCGACATCGATCTATTGCCAAAGCAGCTTAATGATTAGTAGTAGGATGGGCAAAGCGTAGCGTGCCCATCCTTCCCGCCACATTGCTATAACTCTATACGAATACCCAGCTCAATAACACGATCTACCGGTATCTTAAAAAACTCTATAGCACTGGTTGAGTTATGAAATAGAAAGCCGAATAAAGCCCTACGCCATTTTGGCATAGGGCTTTTATTTCTAAAGGATAGTTGCTCACTACCTATGAAAAAAGAGGTGTTTTTAGGGTTAATATCCAAACCTTCCTTAGCACATAAATCTAAAGCACGACGTACGTCAGCAGTTTGTTTAAATCCGTAATACAACTTAACTCGGAAGAAATTCTTGTCATGGCCAAACGTCCTGATTTTTACTTGGTTTTCCTCATTAACGTAAGGATCATTAGTCGTTACAATAGTCAATACAATAATGCGTTCATGTAACACATGATTATGCTCCAAATTGTGTAATAGCACTTGAGGCACACCGTGCAAGCTTCGCGTTAAATAAATCGCCGTACCTTCAACTTTAACGAGATTACCGTTTACTTTTTCTTCTAAATCTTCAAATAAGGTTTTTCTTTCATCCATATACTGTGTTAATAAAGCCCTGCCTTTGATCCAAGTTGTTAATATTAAAAACAACACAGCGCCTACTACTAAGGGCAACCAACCCCCTGTTGGAATCTTTAAACTATTAGACGAAATAAACACTGCATCTATAGTTATAAAAAACGATAGAAATGCCATGCTAGTATATTTATTCCATTGCCATAAGGCTTGAATGACAATAAAAGACAATATGGTGGTGGCCAACATCGTTCCAGTAACGGCCAAGCCATACGCTGAAGCCAAAGCCGTTGACGATTTAAAAGTAAGTACCAGTATAAAAACAGCCACCATTAACAGCCAATTAACCGCTGGCACATAAACCTGCCCTTGCTCCTGTCCTGAGGTATGTAAAATAGTCATGCGTGGGCAATAGCCTAATTGTACCGCCTGCTTAGTCATAGAAAAGGCACCCGAAATAACGGCCTGCGAGGCAATAACGGTTGCCAATGCGGCCAATATAAGCAATGGGTATAGTGCCCAAGTAGGTGCCAGCAAAAAAAATGGATTTTCTATGGCATCAGGATGCAAGATTAAAAGCGCACCTTGCCCAAAATAATTAAGTAGCAAAGCAGGAAACACAAAACCAAACCACGCATAACGGATAGGTTTCAAACCAAAATGCCCCATATCGGCATACAGTGCTTCTGCACCGGTGATGGCTAGCACCACTGCACCCATAATAAAAAAACTATGCCAGCCATATTCCAGCAGCAAAGATAAGCCATAATAAGGATTAACCGCCGTCAACACTTCTGGCATTTCAATAATATTCATGACCCCCATCACCGCCAGCAAGGCAAACCAAACACACATAATGGGCGCAAACAATTTACCCATCTTGCCGGAGCCTTTAGATTGTATGATAAATAACACAGCCAACACCGCGATGGTAATGGGCAGGATATATTCGACCAATTGAGGCGCAACAACCTGCAAACCTTCGATAGCACTTAACACTGAGATAGCGGGCGTAATAATACTGTCACCATAAAACAGCACCGTACCCAATAAGCCTAGGGTAATAATAAAACTAATTTTTCTAGTACTACCCTTTTCACCTTTAGTCCCTTCTAAGGCCAGTGCCGTTAAGGCCATGATACCCCCCTCACCTTTATTATCAGCTCGCATAATAAAGACAGCGTATTTAATAGTGACGACCAGTGTGAGTGTCCAAAAAACTAAAGACAACGCACCAAAGACATGCAGCTTATCGATGGTTAAGCCGCTTAAAAAAACTTCTTTGAGTGCATATAAAGGACTGGTACCAATATCACCAAAGACGACGCCAATAGCCCCCATAGACAGGCCGGCGAGTTGTTTTTTGGTTTGATTTTGTGTGCTTGATGACATTAAAACGAGCCTAATATTTACGTTCTTTTAACAGAACAGCGAATCATTAATAAGTGGAGTGATCACATCGTGCTAAATCATTACTTAAATAGCTTACAACCGCAAACACGCTGAATATAACTATTTAAAACTCTTAAGTAGCCATAAATAGTGTTTTTAAATTGACTTCAGAAACTTCGATTTAAAAATAACGCCCATTAATTAAAAAGTGAGCAACAATACTTCCTGCATAACCTAAAGCAATAACGGGCATCCATTTTAAGTGACTGGTAAAGGTATAAATACCCTTAGCTTGCCCCATTAAACCCACCCCTGCAGCTGAACCAATTGCTAACATACTTCCACCTACACCGGCAGTCAACGTAACTAACAGCCACTGACCTTGAGAAATATCCGGAGACATCGTGAGCACAGACAACATAATAGTACCATTGTCGACAAATGCAGAAGCAATGCCTACCAAAATATTTGCCAGAGTAGGGTCAATACTGCCATAAAGATGATGAGAAGCCACACTTAAATAGCCGATAAAACTTAAACCTCCCACTCCCACCATGACACCATAAAAGAATAGCAGAGTATCCCACTCAAGATTAGCTACTTTCTGAAAAATATCAAACGGCAACTCATTAACAAGTGTCTTTTTGACTTCTAGTTCTTTATGGTCTTTGTCTATCAAAGCATCAGTGTAATTAATCTTAATATCAGACAAATCCATAGGCATTGAAACAAGATAAAATTTACGAGTTTTTTGTAAATAATAACTAAAAAACTTCAAATAGGTTAACCCTAACATCATGCCGGCTGCGGGTGGCAGGCTCAGGAAATTTTCAAAACAAGCTGAAGTAACAATAGTTAATGCAAATAATAAAATAATAACCCAGCCTCCCCTTTGCATAGTTTGGGCTTCCATTACAGCAGAGGGTCGCTCTATAGGAATAAAGAAATGCATAATAGCGGCAGGGATGACAAAATTAATAATAGCGGGTATCAACAAAGTGAAGAAGTCTGAAAAAGGCACTACCCCTTTTTGCCAAACTAGTAAGGTTGTAATATCGCCAAATGGGCTAAATGACCCCCCTGCATTAGAAGCAACCACGACATTAATACAAGATAAGGTAACAAATTGCCGATTATCCTTACCCATAGCCAAAATAACAGATCCCATTAACAAAGCTGTTGTTAAATTATTACAACCAGCCGAAATAAAAAATGATTGGAAGCCAGTAATCCAAAATAATTGCCTATAAGTAAAATTCTTACTTAACAACCATACCCGTAAACTATCAAATACACCTCTGTCTTCCATGGCATTCAAATAAGTCATCGAAACCATAATAAATAAAAACAGTTCGGCATAACTTTCAAGACAAGAGCGGAATGCTAGCTCTGCTTGCTCACTCATGCCGTCACTAGCATAAACGCTTGCAATAAGTATCCAGATAAGACTAGCAGCAAAAACCATAGGTTTGGATTTTTTTAACTCAGTAACCTCCTCCGTCATGGCTAAAATGTAAGCTACGGCAAAAATAATCAAGGCTAAATAACCCGCCCAATGCTGAGTTAAATCAACTGGTTTTATTGAAACAAGCGGACTAATTCCTTCAGTAGCCCATGATAAGGATGGCACAAAAAAAATCAATAATACCGCACTGTATTTCATAAAGATTGATTGCTTAACTATCTTAAAAAATCGCTTCGCTGTGAAACCAGTAGCTGCTACGTGAGTTTTAGTCAATAAAGCGAGTTTAATATCAAATAATACGCAGACACCACCTAATAAAATTGAACTTAGGAATGAGCACAAAATAAGGTAGTTAAGTAACATTGAGCAGCCCCCATTGAAAAATGGGGGCTGGGCGGATTTTTAAAATCATAGTTGCCGAAGTTATTTCGTGCTCGTTCCTTAAAAGGGTATCAACTAAAAAAACAATCAAATTCATTTGCATCTCATAAATAGGTATATACATTTAAAAATACCGAGAATTTATCCAAAAATGCATGGCGATACTGGCAAAATAGCCTAGCAATATGATTGGCATCCAGCGCATATGATAGACAAAGGTATAGCCTTCTTTGATTTGTCCTAGCAAGGCTACACCGGGCGCTGAACCTATAGCCAGCAAACTACCTCCTACACCCAGTGTTAAGGTCAACAACAACCATTGTCCAACGGGTAGATCAGGATGCATACTTAATACCGCAAACATCAAGGTACCGTTATCAACAAAAGCCGATGAAAGACCAATGGAAATATTGGCTAAGGTAGGACTAATTTGTCCGAATAGAAAATGAGCAATCACATCTAAATACCCAATAAAACTCAAAGCACCGATCATCATCATAGCGCCATAAAAAAACAGCAGGGTATCCCAATCAACCGTACCAATATTTTTAAAGACATCAAAATCTTGTTTACGATTGATACTAGGGATTTCTACCTGAAAGAGCTCATAGACATGAGCAAATTCACTTTTTGTTTCATGAGCCGTTTTAGTTAAATAAAAGCTAAAAAACTGTAATAAACCCAAGCCTGCCATCATGCCAGCAGCCGGAGGAAGGTCTAAGTTAATATTGGACCAAACCGTCATCGCCAAGGTGACCATAAATAAAAAAATCACCCGCTTACTACCACGACGTAGCCAAATAGTACTGGTGGAGGCTGCCGGTATTAGTTTGGGCACAAAAAAGTGCATGATAGCAGCCGGCAACATAAAATTAACCAAACAAGGAGCGGCTAAGTAAAAAAACTCATAAAAAGGCAGAATTTTATTTTGCCACATAAATAAAGTCGAAATACCGCCTAAAGGACTTAATGAGCCACCGGCATTGGTCGCTACCACGATATTGACACAAGCAATAGCGACAAAGTCTTTGTTTTTCTTACCGACCGCTGCCGCGACAGCCCCCAATAATAAAGCAACCGCCATGCCGCTAATCACGGTAGAAAGAATAAAGGCCAAGCCGCCGGTAATCCAAAATAATTGCCGATAACTGTATTGGCGATTAAGCAACCAAATTCTCAGACTATCGAATACACCTCGCTCTTCCATAGCGTTCAGATAAGTCAATGACACTAGAATGAATAAGAAAAATTCGATATAGGCTAATAAATTACTTTCAAAAGCAACTGCGGCAACCTTGGCTTCTCCATGCAGCGCATAATAAATACAAATAGCAAACCAAATAATGGCCGAACCCAACACCATAGGTTTGGATTTTCTAAGGGCGATCACTTCTTCTGACATAGCCGCAATATAGGCTAATATAGTCACACCTATAGCCAGATAACCAACGAAATGATCGGTAATATTTAACGATTTAGCGGGACTTAAAAGGTTGGCAACATCGCCGGCAAAAGCACCAGCAGGTAACATCAAAAAAGCGAATAATAAGATTTTTAATGTATTACTGTTCATTTATTTCCCATATCACTATACGTTAATAGTTGTCACAAAGATGTTAATAAGTCGTTAATGCTTTTGCCGAAAATCAGCAGGTTATGACAGTTTAGTTGGTATCTTGCTCGTCTTCAGTCACATCACCGTCGATGGACCATAATTTTTCTAACTGATAAAAACCTCTAGCCTGTGTGGTCATGGCATGGACAATAACATCACCTAAATCGAGTAACACCCAATCTGAACCGATATCACCTTCTATACCTAAAGGTCTTGCGCCTTGTTTTTTAACTTCATCAACCACGTAATCACACATTGATTTTAAATGTCTATCCGAAGTCCCTGTGACGACTACCATATAATCTGTAAAACTGGTCTTGCCCCGTACATCTAAAACTGCAATATTATGACCTTTACGTTCGTCTAAAACAGTTTCGACGATTTTTAAAATTGCTTCTGCTTGCATTCAAATTCCTAGTAAGTGATGAGATCAATGTCTCTGGTATAGCTGATGCTGCCTAATGTAGGCTAACACCGTATCGGGCAGTAAAAATCCCGGATTTTGTTGCTTAGTAATCATCTGTCTGATAGCCGTTGCCGAAATATCAAGTGGTGTCACTTGTTGAAAGTATAACTTACCTGCCCTAGTGCTTGCCAACTCTGTTAACTGCTGACAATGCCTCGCCTTAAAAAAATCAGCCAGTGTCTCTAAAACCACGCCTGGCCTAGTCATCACCACAATATGCGCAAAATCGAATAAATGCGGCCATTGATGCCAGCTCATCAGCTGTTTAAACGCATCAGCACCAATAAATAACAACAAGGTTTCTTGTGGATAATCGTGGCGTAAGGAGCGTAAGGTATCGACCATATAAGAGGGGCTATCACGCTCTAACTCTCTGGCATCGACGCAAAGCTCAGGGTGATGATTAATGGCCAGTTCTAACATCTGCAAACGCTCAGTAGCACTGGCGGCAGGTTCGGCTCTATGGGGCGGTTGCGCACTAGGAATTAACAGCAGTTTTGATAAACCAAAAACCTCGTTAACCTCAAGTGCAGAGCGCAAATGACCGAAATGTATCGGATCAAAGGTACCGCCAAAAACACCTATCATTTAGGCTACCAACTTAACACAGAACAGTAAGTATATCGTTCCCACGCTCTGCGTAGGAATGCCGCAGGTGACGCTCTGCGTCACGCATCGCAGGAGCGATGCTAGATGCGTTCCCACGCAGAGCGTGGGAACGCTAAAACAGAGCCTAGGAACGATAAAGTTAGTGCCTGATATGGCCGTCACCTAAAACAATATACTTTAGCGAGGTCAGCCCGATTAAGCCCACTGGGCCACGCGCATGTAGCTTATTGGTACTAATGCCGATTTCAGCGCCCAAGCCATATTCAAAACCATCAGCAAAACGTGTAGAGGCATTCACCATCACCGAACTAGAATCCACTTCACGCAGAAAACGCCGCGCTTTAGTGTAATCTTCGGTGACTATCGCTTCAGTATGGCTAGAACTATAATGATTAATATGCGCTATCGCCTCGTCGAGATCATGGACACACTTAATCGCTAAAATCGGCGCTAAATATTCAGTCTGCCAATCGTCTTCCGTCGCTCTTGAGCAATGAGCAATAATAGAACAAGTTTTAAGACAGCCCCGTAGTTCCACACCCTTTTCAAGGTAGCTAGCCGCTAATAAAGGTAAGACCTGCACGGCGATACTTTCCGCGACCAGCAAAGTTTCCATCGCATTACAAACGCCATAACGATGCGTTTTAGCATTAACGGCAATAGCAATGGCTTTAGCAATATCGGCTTTATCATCAATATAGACATGACAAATACCATCTAAATGTTTAATGACCGGAATAGTGGCCTCTTTAGCAATACGTTCAATTAAGCTTTTACCACCGCGCGGCACAATGACATCCACATACTGTTGCAGGGTAATGAGTTCACCGACCGCTGCTCGATCCGTGGTTGCTACAACCTGCACCGCCGTAATCGGTAAACCAGCAACCGCCAAGCCCTCACTAATACAGGCAGCAATAGCCTGATTAGAATGTAAGGATTCAGAGCCGCCTCTTAAAATACAGGCATTGCCTGATTTAAGACATAAGGCGGCCGCATCGACCGTTACATTAGGACGTGATTCATAAATAATGCCAATAACCCCCAAAGGCACCCGCATTTGTCCAACTTGTATGCCACTAGGCTGATAACTTAAGCCGCTAATTTCACCGACAGGATCAGGCAACGCGGCAATTTGCTGTAAGCCGACAATCATGGCGTTGATGCCACTAGGTGTTAAAGCCAGTCTATCAAGGGAGGCCGCATCTAAGCCATTAAGCTGACCTGCGGCTAAATCTTTTTGGTTTTCAGAGATTAATAGCGCCTGTTGTTTATGTAAAGCCTCGGCAATAGCCAACAGCGCTTGATTCTTTTTGCCGGTATCTGCACGACTGAGAATGCGTCCAGCGGCTCTGGCTTGCAAGCCTAAGCCTTGCATATAGTCTTTAATTTCCATGCCAACTCATAAACGGGATTTATACAGGCGGCAATTATAGCGTTAAAAGCGCTTTAATAACAGGCTTTAAGCAAGCAAATCACGGCTATTAAACGACTTTCTAATACATAGCCTAATTAATAATAGGGTGGTGATGGCTCGTAAGGGCGTATTGCATGCACCCTATATAAATACACCCTATTAAATAAACCGATAACATTGAGCTTTCGATAAAAGGGCGTATGCAATACGCCCCTACGGCAATGTCATGAAATTAAGGGTTCTTGTAGTAGTGTGGGAGTGGCTTTAGCCGCGAGTGCGTGGATAAAGCCTCTGCTAACTTAATGGTAGTAAAGTTATGTGTGGTTGCATTACCTGACAGTGCGCATGGAAAATAAAAGAGAGCAAGGGAACTATAAAAAACTAAATCACTCCACTTTGTTGTTCTAGGTGTTTTTACGGATAGCACTAACTTCAACTATCCATTAAGCTATCTCCGTATTTGAAAACGCTTAAAACTAAATTTTTACCTTTAATAGCCATTGACTTACCTTTTCATCAAACTTTAAAAACTCAGTTCACTTTACTCTCAGGATATTAATGAAAACTCAATATACTAAACTACAACAAGGTTTTACCTTAATCGAGCTGATGATCGTAGTCGCGATTATTGGTATTTTGGCGGCTATTGCGTTGCCGGCTTATCAGGATTATATCGCCAGAGCTCAAATGTCAGAGGCGATGGTGTTGGCGGATGGTTTGAAGACGCCGGTGACTGAAATTTATAGTCAAACTGGAACTTGTCCTGATAACTCTACTACTTCAAATTCAACTGGACTTCCTCAAGACATAGCGATTTCAGGCAAATATGTGGCAAAAGTTACTGCGGGACCATCTGGAGGAGCGGCAACTGCATCATGTACTATTGTTTCAACAATGAATTCATCAGGCGTCTCTGCAGGAATTCAAAGTAAAACTTTAACACTGACTATGGGATCGTCTACAACTGGTTCCACAACTTGGAACTGTACTTCATCAGCAGATCAAAAATACTTGCCTTCTGCTTGTACTCATAGCTAATTTATTTTTATCAACCTGTAAGATGTAGCCGAAACCCATCATAAACATCCGATGTGATTAATGTGTTTTGTTATTTCATCATCTGATGGGTTTCGCTATCGCTCTACCCATCCTACCAACTAAAAAGCATGATTCACTGTCATGAGCCGATATCTTAGCTGGCTAGCCATGTCTCTCGTGTTGTACTTGGTGATTTTTTCACTCAATTATAATGTGCTAGGCTATTTATCTAGTCATGATGAAAAACGCTTGCTTGAGTTGTTACTTATTAGCCTAGCCTTGTTATGGCTTATCATGACGAGCTTAGAAGCTAAGGATTGTCTTCCCATTTGGAAAACCCGCTACCATCTCACCCTGACGCTAGTCATCATCCTAGCGATTATTTCAGCCTTATTATCTGCCTCACCTAGCCATGCCTTGTTGGAAATCAGTGTCTTTGTAGGGCTGTTTTATTTGAGTCTGTTCATGGCCGCCTTATGGCGACAATACTCATTACTACTGGTACACGTTTGGGTTTATGCTCTATTTCTGGGTGCACTATTTTATATGGTGGCTTTTTATACGGGCTATATAGCCTCATTTATAACCGCCATGCCACTGCATTGGCCTGAACCTTTTTTTGGTTTTTCTAATGTGCGCTTTTTTAATCAATATCAATTATGGACTTTGGCACTGCTGTGTTTGCCTAGCCTAAGCTTTACAGTCAGGCATCCTCTTGTTCGTCGCAGCTTATCGGTCATTTTCTCTGCTTGGTGGCTGTTGTTATTCGCTTCGGCCAGTCGTGGTGTTTTATTGGCTTGGTTATGCGCCGTCATATTAACAGGCATCGGTTATCGACAACTGGCCTGGCCTTTATTAAAACGTCAATTCATGGGCTTTAGTGTTGGTCTGTTAGCTTATTGCCTACTCTTTAAAGCCCTGCCTCTTTTATTAAAGGGCGGGCTTATAACAAGTACGGTTTTTAGAAATTCAACCTATGATCGGCTAGATTTGTGGCAACAAGCACTGACTATGATACAAAACCACCCTTGGTTTGGTGTAGGCCCTATGCATTATGCTTATTACCCTAATACCATTGCCGCTCATCCTCACAATAGTATTTTGCAATTAGCAGCCGAATGGGGCTTGCTGGCAACAGGATTACTACTGTTAGTGGCTACTCAAGGGCTGTTTTGTTGGTTACAACGTTTTACTATAAAAACCTTACAAACGTCTGAGCACCAGCATTTAGTGATCGTTTTGTTTTTCACCCTGATTGCTTGCGCCAGTTATTCCTTAGTTGACGGTGTGCTGGTTATGCCACTAAGTCAAGTGATGATGGCATTGGTGATAGGTTTGATGATAGGGTTATATTATGATCAATCAGATAAGAATTTGCGTAAACCTCATATCAGCCAACAAGTTTTTGCAGCAATAACTTTGATAACGATGTTATGGTCAGCATGGCCAGAATTATTACCACGACTATTAGATAACCAAACCCAGATTCCTAGAGGTTATCAAACAATAGGGCCACGCTTTTGGCAAGAAGGTGGAATTCGCCATGAATTTACAACCCGTAAGATGGGTAGAGGCGATAGCCGAAACCCATCATAACCATCCGATGTGCTTAATGTGTTTTGTTATTTCATCATCCTGATGGGTTTCGCTATCGCTCTAGCCATCCTACCAACTGACCCTCACTTGGATATTTCCTCGTGGGGGTTTTTATGTTCGACTATTTTAAATATTACCTGTATTTGGTGGATTGCTGTCGAGAAACCACCCTACCTGTCGACATAACAAACTTTGGTAGTGTTACCTGTCACCTTGACAAAAGCACCTGTTAATTTGCCAGCGTTACCGGTCCATTTCACAAAAGCACCTGTGATTTTGCTAGCGTTACCGCTACATTCCACAAAAGTACCTGTAATTTTGTCAGCGTTACCGGCTCATTTCACAAAAATACCTAGGATTTTGTCAGCGTTACCAGCTCATTTCACAAAAACACCCGGGATTTTGTCAGCGTTACCAGCTCATTTCACAAAAACACCCGGGATTTTGTCAGCGTTATCGGCTCATTTCACAAAAATACCTAGGATTTTGTCAGCGTTACCAGCTCATTTCACAAAAATACCTAGGATTTTGTCAGCGTTATCGGTCCATTTCACAAAAATACCTAGGATTTTGTCAGCGTTACCGGCTCATTTCACAAAAACACCTGAGATTTTGCCAGCATTACCTGTCATGCTCACAAAAAATCGGCTAACTTTACCAATATTGTTGGTTAAATTGGCAATATGGCTGGTGATGTTGAGTGAAATTGAGCCTCAACATGACGTTTAAGTGATTTTTTTAAAAAGATCATAAGCCCTTAATCAACGCGATCTACTTTAATCAACACATGCTGAGTATTTTTGTCGATTTCGCGCGTATCCATTGAGGTACCACTCATATTACCACTAGGATTTTGTCCCTCACCTCCCAACTCCACCCATTCACCTAAATTAATTCTAAGTGTTGATTGAGCTTGCTGAGCTTTGATCTGCCCTTGTCCATTCATAGTTTCTGACCAAGGCGAAACATTCAGTAGCACCTGCTGCCCAACCAATCTAGGTGTAACTGAAAATCCAGTACTGGTTTCTTTATATTGTGTCGTGGTAGGGTAACCATAAGCTGAGAAATTTTGCTGTGGATTACTTTGCCCTACCTTAATAAAAGCCGGTACGCCTTCTAAGGTGCGCACTACATGCGTCGCTTCATCATCGCCTTGAGCTTGAGTTTGATAAAAATGAGCAATATTGCTGTTTGATTTTCTAGGATCACTACTTACAATGCCAGCAGCCATATTAAGCTGATCTGCTGTTACTTGCTGACTCTCCATCACACTAACCATTAAATTAGTTTGGCGCACATCCAGTTTCTGGATCAGAGCTTTGACGTCCTTCAATTGATCTGGCGCAGCTTTGACCAGTAAACTAGTTCCATTATCGACAAGCTGAACAGAATTATCGAGTAAGGGAGTTAATAGCGCGATGATCTCGCTGGCGGGTCGATTGCTTATTGGGACTATTTGGATGTCAGAATTATCGGCTGATGCAGCATTACACAGCAAACTTATCATTATTAACGCTAAAATCTTTATCACAGCTATTATCTCCGTTTAAAAAAACCATTATACGTTCACAGACTCCGCGCTCATCGTTATACACTAATGTTAAGTAAACCGTCATCCCGGCAGGGAGAGCACAGCGAGGGTTGGCCGGGATCCAGAGCACAGGGATGTGAAAAATAAGATCAAGTTAGCTTCATATCGCTAAATCTTTATTTGTGTAACTTAACATTGCCATCCATGGCAACTGGATCCCGGCAATCCCTGCCGGGATGACGTGCTTTTAAAAACTTGTGTATAACGATGAGCGCTCTGCGTGGAAATACATCCTGCATCGCTCCGGCGATGCGTGACGCAGAGCGTCTATGGCGGCATTCCCAAGCAGAGCGTCACTGCCATTAAGTTAAGGAATCTGTATATTTGGAGTAAAACTGCTTTAGCTGTTTTAAAACACAATAGCTGAAGCTATTGCACTCCAAGCTTTTACTTTTTCGCTTAACTTAATGGCAGTGAAGCAGAGCGTGGGAACGATAATTTCTAAAGTTCCTCTAGTTTCCAAGCTCCAATTTGGGAACTAGGGGCGACCTGTCCCTACACTTCTCAGCTTCAGCTCAGCCTTTTAAAACAGCTGAAGCTGTTTTACTCCAAGTTATGTAGGTTGGGCTGCGTGCTTTTCGCAACCCAACATGATCTTCAGGCAATGTTGTTGGGTTAACGATAAAGCCGTTAGCCCAACCTACTACTCCAAGCACACCGTAATGGCAGTGACGCTTCGTGTGGTAAAGACAATCGATTTACATACAACTCAATCTTTCGCTTTACCTACACCAAACGACTCCAACAACATTAACACTACCCCTAAGGTAATCGCAGAATCGGCTATATTAAAGGCCGGCCAATGCCAAGAGGGTATATAAACATCCAGAAAATCGATGACATAACCGTAAGCCAGCCTATCAATTAAATTACCTATCGCCCCACCTAAGACCAAGGACAGCGCTACCCCCAGCAGAGTCTCATGGATTTCTAGTCGAGACAGCCATATCGCAATCACGGTACTAATGATGATAGCTAAGGCTGCAAAAAACCAGCGTTGCCAGCCGCCGGCTTCACTTAAGAAACTAAAAGCGGCCCCGGTATTATGCACATAGGTTAAATTAACACCGGACATGATATGAATGGATTCATAAAGCTGCATGCTACCCGACACCCACAACTTAGTGGCTTGATCTAAACTCACCGCCAATAACGATAAACCTAACCATTTCAACATAGGATACTTAGGCATAATGTCTATGCTCACCTTGGCCTGCTATGTTTTCTATACAACGACCACAAAGCTCGGGATGCTCGGCATGTTCGCCTACGTCATAACGTTGATGCCAACAACGCACACATTTTTGATGAGTTGATACGATGACTTTTAATTTAACCCCGTCAACGTCCGTTTGCAGGGCATCTTCAGGACAAAACTGTTCGGCCATCACAGAGGCATTCGAGGTAATGAAAACAAAATGTAACTCGCCCTGCAACTGATTTAATATCTCTAAATAAGTGGGATTACAATACAGTTCAAGTTCTGCATTCAACGAAGAGCCAATATCACCTTTGCCGCGACTTTTCTCTAATTCTTTACTAACCGCAGTTCTTATCAGCATCACTTGTTGCCAAAATGCTGGGTTCATTGCTGAATTTTCATCCAACTTAACCAAGCCCTGATACCAGGTTTCTAAGAACACCGATTCGCTACGTTCACCTGGCAAATACTGCCATATTTCATCAGCGGTATAGCTAATGATAGGTGCTAACCAACGCGTCAGTGCTTCTAAAACATGATACATTGCGGTTTGTGCTGAACGCCTTGCCAAACCATCGGCTTTAGCGGTGTACTGACGATCTTTGATAATATCTAGGTAAAAGCCACCTAAATCAATCACGCAAAAATGATGCACTTTTTGATAAATTTGCTGAAACTGATAAGTGTCGTAAGCGACTTTGACTTCTTCTTGCAAGGCCAAGGCTCTATCAAGCACCCAACGATCTAAGGCTAATAAATCTGAGTGTGCCACACAATCTTGCGCCGGATTAAAATCATCCAGATTCGATAATAAAAACCGTGCGGTATTACGTAAACGACGATAACCGTCAGAGGTACGTTCTAGGATTTCATCTGAGACGCGCATTTCACTACGATAATCAGTAGAGGCAATCCAAAGCCTTAAGACATCAGCGCCCAGATTTTTCATCACCGACTGCGGTGGAATGACATTGCCTTTAGATTTGGACATTTTTTCGCCGTTCTTGTCCACGGTAAAGCCATGGGTCAAAACTGCTTTATAAGGCGCGACATCATTCATAGCCACTGAGGCCAGCAAGGATGATTGAAACCAGCCCCTATGTTGATCTGAACCTTCTAAATACAAATCAGCCGGCGAGCTTAGTTGTTCACGCTTATCTAGCACACAGGCATGAGTCACACCCGAATCAAACCAGACATCCAAGGTATCGGTGGATTTTTCATAATCTGCGGCTTCTGCACCTAACAACTCTTCTTTTTCCAGCTCAAACCACGCTTCTATGCCTTTGACTTCGATGCGTTTAGCAATTTGTTCTATTAATTCAGCGGTGCGCGGATGCAATTCACGAGTTTCTTTATGTATAAAGAAGGTGATAGGCACACCCCAGGTGCGTTGCCTAGAAATACACCAATCAGGACGACCATCTATCATGCTTTCTATACGAGCTTGACCCCATTCTGGAATCCACGCAACGCGTTTAACTTCGCTTAAGGCTTGCTCACGCAATTTATTTTTATTCATGGCGATAAACCATTGCGGTGTCGCTCTAAAAATAATCGGTGTTTTATGGCGCCAGCAATGTGGATAGCTATGCAAAAGGGCATGATGATGTACCAACTTGCCTTTGCTTTCTAAGACTTCTAATACATGGGCATTGGCATTAAAGACATGCTCACCGGCAAAGAACTCCGTGGTCGATAAAAACACCCCATCAGCTCCGACTGGATTATCTATCGGCAAACCATATTTCATACCGACGATATAATCGTCTTGACCATGACCTGGGGCGGTATGCACAGCGCCGGTACCGGCTTCTGTGGTGACATGCTCACCTAAGACTATCGGTACTTTTCTATCATAGAAAGGATGCTCTACTAACTGAAATTCCCAAGCAGAACCTTTGCAATAACCAATGACATGATAATCATCAATACCGAAACGTAATAGGCTATCTTTGAGCAAGGCTTCAGCAACCACCAAACGCTCGGTCGGACATTGTACGATCACGTATTCTAAGTCAGGATTTAACGCCACCCCCTGATTAGCCGGCAAAGTCCAGGGCGTGGTCGTCCAAATGACTACCGATAAATCGCCCTGCCCTTCATGGGCTGGTGCATGATGACACAAGCCCATAAAAGCCGCTTCATCGACGACTTTAAAGCGCACATCAATGGCGGGCGAATGTTTATCTTCATATTCAACTTCAGCTTCTGCCAATGCTGAACCACAATCGGTACACCAATGCACGGGTTTTGCGCCAGCGGCAACATGGCCTTTTTGAGTTATTTTACCTAAAGAGCGCACGATGTCGGCTTCGAAAGCAAAATCCATTGTTAAATAAGGATTTTCCCAATCACCTAAAATCCCTAGGCGAATAAAGGCTTCTTTTTGTATCTCGACTTGTTTAGCCGCATAGTCTCTACAGGCTTTACGAAAGACAGCCGGTGATACTTTAACGCCGGCTTTGCCTATTTTCTTTTCTACCATCAGTTCTATCGGTAGGCCGTGGCAATCCCAACCGGGTACATAAGGCGCATCAAAACCACTTAAGGTTTTTGATTTAACAATAATATCTTTTAAGACTTTATTAACCGCATGGCCTATATGTATCTCACCATTAGCATAAGGAGGGCCATCATGTAAGATAAACTTAGGTCTGCCGGAAAATTCTTTCCTGATTTGTTGGTATAGTTCAGCTTGAGTCCATTTCTTGAGGCGTTCCGGTTCACGTTGCGCCAAATTACCTTTCATAGGGAAAGCGGTGCTCGGTAAGTTCAGTGTTTTTTTATAATCAGTCGTCATAATTGTTTAATCTCAGCAAAAATATCTTTAGCACTCAGCACATCTTTTATAATCTGGGCTTGCAGTTGTTCTAATGATTGAAAATGCATTTCATCTCTAATTTTTTGTTTAAAATGCACTTCCACATAACAGCCATATATTTCTTTATTAAAATCGAATAAATGGGTTTCAAGTATTACTTTTGAGCCACCACTAAAGGTAGGCCGTGTTCCTACGTTAGCGACACCTTCGTATTCACGACCCTCTATCCCCGTCATGGTAACGGCAAATACTCCATTGATGGGGGTATTTTTTCTAAACATTCTTATATTGGCGGTGGGATAACCTAGCGTTCGTCCGCGCTTATCACCATGAGCGATCCGTCCACAAATGGAATAACAGCGACCTAACAAGTGTTTAGCTTGTGCTAAATCCCCCTCTCCCAAGGCATCCCTGATTAAGGTGCTACTAACCCGTTGATTATCGACATAACAAGAGCCGGTATCTTCAACACTAAAGCCATAGTCTTTGCCTTTTTCCTTAAGCAGACCAAAATTTCCACGCCTAGCCTTACCAAAATGAAAGTCATCGCCAATCACTAAATGCTTAATATTCAATTTTTTGACTAAAACATCTTCAATAAATTGTTCAGCATCACCGTTAGCAAAGGCACGATTAAAACTGACTATGAGTAAGTTATCAACCGGCAATTTAGAAAACTCTATGACTTTTTCTCGTAAACGCGTCAACCTAGAAGGTGCGTTATCGCCTAGAAAATACTCCAAAGGTTGAGGTTCAAAAACCATCGCCACTACCGGCAAACCTAGCTGTTGACCGCGTTCCGCGAGTTTTTTAATAACAGCAAGATGCCCTAAGTGCAAGCCATCAAAATTACCAATGGTAAGTACACAACCCTTTTCAAAAGGTTCTAAATGCGTGAGTCCTCTAATTAATTTCATGATCCTTTTGATAAAAAAAAGATTTTCATTCTATCATGCGTAACAAGGAAATGCCCCAGCCGATTAAAAACATATCACTCAACGTTAAAGTTTTTGAGTATTTCATCACCTGACTCTTATAAAAATCATCCAGCAACTAGGTATAGTAGAGATACCGTCGGTTCTAAGTACCCCAACCCTATTTTTTCAGAAGGCATTAACTTAAAAACATCGTCAATCAGCTTAGCCACCCAGACTAACACCGTTAACTTTAATACTTAATAATCAATATATTAAGCAAACATATTGATTTAATAGTAGCCGCATTAGGCGTAAAGCTTTAGTCTTCCTAAAGTGGCATTTAAATTAGTTACCAACGTTTTATAAAATACGCAGGCTCATACATCAAGATAATGCTGAAATATCCGTCAGTTTACACGGATTCGTTTATTTGATTTGTGGTTGAATGTAAGAGCTTAAAAAAACTTAAGCATCGAGTAATTAAAATAACAAATAGCAAACAATATTTTGCAACTAGGGTTATAGTCTATATAATCAAAAGCTGTTGAAAACTTAGCTTTTCCCCCTATGTTTTTCCGGAAAAAAATGCTGTTATTTAAAGTAGGCTCTGTATTTTGTTCCTTACCAAGCAATGCAATACAGCATATTGATTATGCGACTCCGATTACAGTATTGCCATTTGCCCATTCTCCAATTGAAGGTTTGACTAATTTTAATGGTCAAGCTTTAATCCAAATTGATATTGCCAATATCTTAGGCATTGATCAAAAAGAACAAATTCATTACAAAAGGCTCATCGTTAATTATGCGCAAAACAGTTATGCCTTGCGGGTAGATGATGTTGTAACTTTAGCTAAAATCCCACTTACTTCGGTTACTGATAAAAACAAGTCTCCCATCCGCGCGTTATCGTTAAAAGAACTTATCGCTGTCCGTCAAAAAAAGAAAAAACTCGCTGTAAACATAAAACAAATTGACAGCATTAAAAATCCTTCAAATCAGCCAAATATCCCAGTCTTATTAGTAGCTTCTGGAGGAAGAACGATTGCCTTTCTAGCCCATAGCATTGATCATTTTCAAAAAATAGAATCTTTAAAAACACTACGAGAGCAAGGTTCACAGGGTGATTTCCTCATTAAAGTAAAAGATAATTTATTGCCTACCTATTTTCTAGGGCAATTATTAGGGCAACAAATAGAAAATGAATCGACTGCCATTATTTTCAAAACCGAACAAATAACTTGGTCTCTGTGTGTAGAACAAATCATTAAGATTGAATACATAGATAAAATATATTCATCAGGGACTGATAGTCGAGGATTGTGGTATGTCACACGAACAGGTGAAATTCGTGAACTAATTGATGTAAAAAATTTAATAAGTTTAGGTGAGACAGATTCTGCGCCACGATTATGGTACGTTACTCCGAGTGGACAAATTCAAGAGTTAGTTGATGCTAATCAATTATTGGGTATTACTAGCGACTCGCTAGCTATCACAATTACGACTCCACAAGAAACATCATTTACGTCACAAACTACCGATCGTTTATCGGTTGATGGCTTACGTATTTATTGCGGTAAAAGTATATATTTATTGCCTTTGATGATGGCTACGCACGTTGACAAAAATTGGGGGGAAACGGCAATGACGGGTTCTCGTTTTGAAGGCAAGGATAAATCAAAACGTAGTGATCGAATACCTTGCATAGATGCGAGTGCTTTGCTATTTGGAGTGCCTAGCAGTTCAATTGAGTGCATAGTTAAGGTTAATTTAGTTCAAGGTAATGAAACATTCTTGGGTATTGATCGAGTTATGTTGTCTGAGTCGATGACCATTGCCGGTAGTTGGATTGCTCTTGATTTGCCTTATCCGACAACATTATTTTTTGATGCAGTTCAATATGATAGGAAAACGGGTCAGTGGATACTTAGGTTTATGAATACGATTAATTTTTCTGATTTACCGTGGTTTATTAAAAGATCGGTTGTGAAGGCCATAATTGGCTGGTTTGATCGTGATTGAGATGATTTAAATGTATTTATATCTGTAATACTTAATTTGGAAAGTAATATTAATATGGTTAGCAAAAAGAATATCTATCTGATTTTTGGAGCAGTAACGGCTCTTTTAGTCCTCTTGACTTTTGTCTTAGTTAATCAAGGGGAAAGAATTAAATGGCATAGCACTGAAATTGAGACCAATTGGTTGCCAGGCATTGAGTCTATTAATTCGATGCACTCAGCTATCAATAATTATCGAGCTACTGAAATTGCACATGCCATGACTACTGAAGGATCGTTAAAAGCTGAATATACCCAAACGTTATTACGCTTTAACAAAGAGTTCTTGGAAGGGAAAGATAAGTATGAGCCGACAATTAGACCTTATGCATTAAAGGAACTAGCGCTCTGGAAACAATATATAAAAAATTATGAAGATTATATGACCGCCAGTAAGCTGGCTATGGTCATGTCACAAAATAATGAAAATGTAAAAGCAATTAATCACATTAAAATTAATCAAGATTTGTATGACAGCGTGATTGAATATGCACAAATGTTAGTTAATTTAAATACTGACGCTGGTTATGAGGAAGCCCAAAAGGGTAACCAAGCTTATGAAAGTGCAAAAATGCAATTACTTGCTGGCCTTATTATTATCTTAATCAGCTTAATAGTTATTGCTTTTTTACTGAGTAATGGGCCAATAAAACAGCAAGGGAGTTATGCAATATCGAAAATAAGAAAAAATATTGCGCTTATTTTTTTAACATTAATTGTAGCTTTTTGTGCTTATAGCTTTCTTATCTATCAACAACTTGGCAGTGTTAATGAACAAATTAACCAGCTCAAGAATAATTGGTTGCCGAGTATTGTGACTATTAACGCAATTAGTAACCAAACAACCAATTATGGCATTTATCAGACCTTATCTCTCCTGACTACTAATTCAGATGAAAAAGTGCAGTTAGAAAATAGCCGTAAATTGATAGCTGCCGATATATCTAATTTACGAAAGAAATACTTAACACTGATTTCATCAGATGTTGAACGTGATCTTTATAATGAATTTTCTACCAGCTTTGATGAATATAATCTCAGTAATAAGAAAATAGAGGATTTTTCTAATTCTAACGAAATGAACAAGGCATTAATTGAAAATAATCAGAATGTCATTTTGAAAGAATATTTTTCTGTCGTATTAATGGATTTACTACGACTGAATGAGCGCGGTGGTATTGATACCAGTTATAAAAATGACGCTGCTTTAGAATCATTAAAAATAATCACCTTGGGTGGCATTAGTTTTATTATTTTATTACTTATTGTTACCTCGCAATTGGTGGTGTTCTGGTTATTTAATGAGGCTCAGGATACTGGGTTTGAAAGTAGTTCACGCACTATTCTGACGATTAAAGTAAAATTACGCTTGGTTTTTTTTGGAATGCTTGGCGCATTTATTTTATTCAGCTGGTTAATCAATGGGTTAATGACTGTTTTGGATGATAATAGTCGTGAAATTGAAAGAAATTGGCTACCCAGCATTATACAAGTAAATCAGATCAATAAAATGATCAGTGATTATCGCATCGCTGAATCTCAAATTATCTTTGGCTCTAATTTGGAAGAAAAACTATTTTTGGAAAAGAATCGTAAGCGACTGATTAATGGTATTAGCCATATTAAAGATAGTTATCAAGCTCTCATTTCGAGTGATCGTGAAAGTGCTATCTTTCAAGAATTTTCACATAACTACACGGACTATTTAAAGAAAAGTGAAGTAATGCTGGTATTGTCAAGTAAAAATGATACAGAGGGCGCTATTAAGGCATTTCAAGTTAATCGTATTATATTTGATGCCATGACGATTAATTTAGAAAAGTTAGTGCAATTGAATGCAGAAAGTGGAATGCATGCTACTCAATTAAACAATCGAATATTTGATGAATCACAACAAATTATTTATGCGGTTGTGTTGGTCATTTTAATGATTACCATTTTGTTTATGATTATTTTTGATAAAAATATTTCCTTAGCCTTACAGCGACTAACATCTACTGTCAGAAGTTTAGCCGCTGGTGTTTTAGTGAGTGGAAATGCTGATCTTAAAAGTCGTCATGATGAAATTGGTCAAATGGCGGATGCCGTGGATATGGTAAATAATACGCTAAAAGCATTAATGCTAGATGCCAATGAGTTGGTACATGCTGCGGAAGCTGGGACGCTATCTGTTCGGGTTGATGACACAAGGCATCCTGGAGAATTTAAAAAAATTGTTGCTGGTATGAATACCCTAATTGATATATTAAGTAAGCCTCTTGGCGATATTGCGGAAATCATGCAAAACTTAGCATTAGGTGATTTATCCGAGCGTATGAAAGGTGATTATGAGGGTGAACTATATATTTTAAAAACTAACGTGAATCGTAGCTTAGAAGCGTTGGTCAGTTTATTAACGGAATTAAGTCAAACAATGCAATATATGGCTAATAATGATTTAACACATCACTTGATAGGTAACTATCAAGGTGAGTTTTCATTGTTAAAAGCCAGTACCAATCAAACTATTGCGCATATGATTGAAATTTTACAGGAAATCACTATTAGCACTTTGCAATCTGCAGTGGCTATAGAGCAGACATCCGAATCCTCCAAATATGTAGCTCGTGAGGCTTCTCAACAGATGTTCGCTATAGAAAATGTAGCTAAAGCAATTGATAAAACGGCTGTGTCAGTTAATGAGATTGCTAAAAATGCACAGGAAGGTCGCTCTTTGGCTCGCAGCACTGCAAATTTTGCTAATGAAGGACAGGCTCAGCTTAATAAATTAAATGATTTGATTCAATTAACTGATGATATTACCCGTATCGCTGATAAGACACATTTGTTGTCGTTAAATGCCGCACTAGAAGCCATGCGAGCGGGCGAATATGGGATGGGGTTTGGACTTGTTGCACAACAAATTGGGACGTTGGCAGAAGAAGTGACTATTTCAGCTCAAAAAATTCGTTTTGGCGTTAATACCTTACAAACGACCCAAACAGCAATGGAGAAAATTGCCCACGCGGCCCAATCGAGTGAAGTTAATGTTGAGAGTATTTCAGTGGCGATAGTCCAACAATCGTCAGCCGTCAGGACAATCACCGAGCAAATTGATGAGCTTCGTATTAGCAGTGAAGCCAGCGCATCAGCAGCTGAAGAGATCAGCTCAACGATGGATCATTTGGCGCAAACGGTTAAAGAAACGGCTGATAAGGTAAAATATTTTAAATTGATTGAAAATTAAAATGAAGTCAACTGAGCTTAATAATTCGGAATCCTTATTTAGAAAGCTCATGATACCCTTTCTATTAAGTGTATTATTGGGTTTAGCTATTTTCTACAGCAGTGCAGCGAATAAAGTAATGGGCTTGGAAGCACTCCAAGATTCCATTATTGTCGTAGGTTACGGATTAAGCATCGCTGAAATTTTGATTATTTCGGTATTATTTCGGCGAATCATTCAGTATTTTATCCTTGATCAATTAATTGCTACGGCTTTAGGCACGCCTACTCCTCGATTACTTTCGCAAATGGTCACGGTGATTACCTACACCTTAGCGATTGCGGCTATTGTGGCTATTGTTTTTAAAAAAGATCTCACGGTATTTTTGGCTACCTTTGGCGGTGCGAGTATTGTCGTCGGACTAGCCTTGCAATCGATGATTCAAGATTTATTTGCCGGACTTACCATTAATCTAGATCGCTCTATTAATATTGGTGATTTTATTAGACTTGATAATGGTGATAACGAGATGATTGAAGGCAGGATCTTAGAAATACAATGGAGATCTCTACAGCTAATTGATTCAAAAGGAAATATGGTTATTGTGCCAAATAATCAGGTCTATACTCAAAGTATCACCAATTATTCTAGGCCTGAGACGTTTTATAAGATTGATTTACCCATTTTTTTAAATACTGAAGTGCCTATTGACCAAGCTTTGCGGATTTTAAATACAGCCGCACTTGAAGCATCACCAAAATTTTCACCTGCCGATGCACCGATGCCTTCTGTGCGAATTAATCAAATAACGCTCGATGGCGTTGAATATTTTATTCATATATATCCGACTTTTGCAACGCGTGATAATGCCAGAGATCTGGTTCAGCAAAATGTACTACGTTATTTAAATTATGCTAACTTAACACCAGCACTAGAAAAAATAGGGGAGCGTACGCCCGCTACAGTTATTAATAAAATGCAACACATTGCTAATTTATTAGGCACTACAGATATATTTCAAGATTTATCTGCACCTGACTTAGACTTATTAGCTAACGTAACGCAACTGCGTTCTTTATCTGCAGGAGTATTAGTGGTACAAGGTGGTGAAATAGCAAATAGTGTGTTTTTTGTTATTGAAGGGTTATTGGTGCTTGAAGATTGGAGAAAAAAAGATACTAAGAACTTGGTTACTAAATTTATAATAGGACCCGGTACGTTAATCAATGCAACGACCTTTATTGCTGGTGGTATTTGTGAGTCGAATATACGAACAAAGAGTATGGTTCTTCTTTGTGAAATTAGCTACTCAGCGGTTGAGCAATTATTTTTACAAAATCCTCAAAGTGGTAGTTATTTAAGTCGTCGCGTTGCCGAACGATTAAGTAATAACTGTGCTGAAAATAACGCAGGTTTTAAACAACCAAATATTGAAAGTAATATTGACGAATTATATGAGAAAGTCTTTAAAAATTTGCGCCGATTATTTGCACATTTGAAGCTAATCGATATTGTTAGCAATAACAGGTAAGCTATTAAAAATAGCAAGTTAAGTTCCATACAATTCAGATTATTGAGGTTGTTTTATGAACTCTCAAATAAAAAAACCATAATACATTAATTTATAATAAAATTGGAAACACACCCGTTCAATTTAAAATCAAAACTTATAACAACTTGAATATCGAGTAATAAACGACCTGTTAGGGCAGATTTCGCATCCTGCGCTTACCGAATTTTCGCATCCGTAATTGCGGCAAGGGTCGCTCTACTACTTGAATGATAATATTTCGGGGCTGTTTATTTTTCTCAGCTTTTAAAGCAGCTTTTTCAGCGGCTTGCTGTGCGCTGTATTTGGCTTGCCATTCTTTTAAAGCCAATGCGGCCGCAGCTTCTTGTTCAGCACTGCGAGGTTTGGTATCAACTTTCTGCTCAACGTTCTTATTGGCACAAGGTGTCGCTTGATAAATTATCTTGTAAGGATTGATCGTGCATTTAAATACTTCAGCCTGCACAGGAAAGACAACAACCGGCAATACTAGCAACAATACTTTCATAAAAAACGGACCTTAAAAAAAGCCATTAAAAGTAGCCGGTAGTGTGGCGGATAACCTTGAGTTATCCGCCGTAGCGTTTAGTCTCTGCCGTTGAATACGCCCAACAACTGTAGCAAGCTCAAGAACAAGTTATAGATAGAAACATATAAAGAAATAGTCGCTAAAATATAATTAGTTTCGCCGCCATTCACTATTTGACTGGTCTGAAATAAAATCATACCTGACATTAGCAAAATAAACATGGCAGATACCGCCAATGATAGTGCAGGAATAGCAAAAACAACTGCACCAATACCGGCTAAAAAGGCCACCAACACACCAACCATTAAAAAGCCACCTAAGTAACTAAAGTCTTTGCGTGTTGTTAACGCATAAGCAGATAGCCCCATAAATATGACGCCAGTACCCCCTAAGGCCATCATAATCAACTCATTACCATTGCTAAATGCTTTGACATACATGGATAAAATAGGACCTAGTGTTAAGCCCATAAAACCCGTTAAGGCAAAGACAAAAAGCAAGCCTAAGGCGCTATTGCTATATTTAGTGGTTAAAAACAGTAAGCCGTAAAAACCCACAAAGGTTATCATCATACCGAAAGGCGGTAAGTTCATAACCATAGCCGCTCCAGCGGTTATGGCACTGAATATCAAGGTCATTGATAACAGCAAATACGTGTTTTTTAAAACTCTATTGCTCGCCAGTATGCTGGCATCGGGACGTGAAATAGCGGTAGACATTTTCATTTTAGTTGAACTCCATAATATACAATTAAAAAATACACAGACGACATGATTTTACAAGAGTTTCAACATCAGTGTAAAAAAACTTGTAAACGATGTTAGTCAGATAGCACAGCTGTAGCTCGACGCTCATCGTTACACACAAATATTAAGAAACCACCATACCCACAGGAAAGCGGGGGTCGAGTGCTAGAAAGAGAGTCATCTTTATAGGTCTAATAGCCTTAATTCCGACAATCCATAGCGGAATGACATGCGATGAGAGCTCAACAAAACAACTAAAACGCTACCATTTCAGATAAGACGCAATAATACTCCCCAACTTTTATAGGATGCGCTTCACTATCGTTCAGCACATCCTATAAGGGGTATTTTATTTTTTACGAGTTACCTCACTTGTAAAATACTACGTCCACTTTTACATTTCAATCGTTAGACAACTGGGGGTAAATTATGAAAACGCTTACAAATCCAGTATATTGCACCCACAAATCACTTACCCTAAGCAGAATTTATGCCTAAAACAACACCTACCTTCGGTCTTTTAGCAAAAGAGCGCACTATTGCCGGCCCTGGCTTTAATCGCTGGCTAGTTCCACCCGCTGCCTTAGCCATACATTTATCAATCGGCATGGCTTATGGCTTTTCGGTATTTTGGTTGCCACTATCCAAAGCCATTGGTATTAAAGAAAGTATTGCCTGTGGCCCTGAGGTCGGTTTTTTTCAAGAGTTATTTGTGACTCAATGTGATTGGAGTATTTCCACACTAGGCTGGATGTTTACTTTATTTTTTGTCTTCTTAGGCTCCTCTGCGGCATTGTGGGGAGGATGGTTAGATCATGTAGGCCCTAGAAAGGCTGCGGTAGTGAGTACCTTATGCTGGTGTGGCGGTATGTTATTTTCTGCCTTAGGCATCTATGTTCATCAATTTTGGATGCTGTTATTAGGCTCAGGGGTTATTGGCGGCATAGGCTTAGGTCTGGGCTATATTTCTCCGGTATCAACTCTCATTAAATGGTTTCCAGATCGACGCGGCATGGCGACGGGCATGGCTATTATGGGTTTTGGCGGCGGCGCTATGATTGGCTCGCCCTTAGCGGCTGGCCTGATGAAAGACTTTGCCAGCACAACAGATGTCGGTGTGATGCCGACCTTTGTGGTCATGGCCATGATTTATTTTGTGTTCATGATGGCCGGCTCTTTTACTTATCGAATACCCGCCACGGGCTGGACACCTAAAGGTTGGTCGCCGGCTCCCGAAGAATTAACTAATAGCATGATTACCCAACGCCATGTGCATGTAAGCCATGTTTTCAAAATCAAACAATTTTGGCTGTTATGGGGGGTGTTGTGCATGAACGTGAGCGCTGGCATAGGCGTCATCGGAATGTCATCACCAATGCTGCAAGAAGTGTTCGGCGGACAATTAATTGGCGTCAATAAAACCCTTGCTGAACTTGATAAGCCACAGCTTGCCGCTATTGCAGTCGTCGCAGCTGGGTTTACGGCTCTTTTAAGTCTGTTTAATATCGGTGGTCGCTTTATCTGGGCGAGTCTCTCAGATTTATTAGGCCGCAAGAAAACTTACATCGTTTTCTTTGTATTAGGTGGATTACTTTATATCAGTGTTCCCGGTAGTGCGCTGGCAGGTAACAAAGTATTATTTGTAGGTGCTTTTTGCCTTATTTTGAGTATGTACGGCGGCGGATTTTCTACCGCTCCTGCTTATCTAGCCGATTTATTTGGCACTCAAATGGTCGGTGCTATTCATGGCCGATTATTAACCGCTTGGGCGACAGCGGGTATTTTAGGGCCGGTTATCGTTAATTACATGCGTGAATATCAATTAAGCTTAGGCTTACCTCGCGAGCAAGTGTATAACCAAACCATGCTTATTTTGGCCGGTTTATTAATAATAGGCTTGCTATGCAATTTACTGATTCATCCCGTCGCTGATCGCTGGTTTATGACGGATGATGAATTAGCAGAAGAAAAACGCATTGCTCATGAAAAAACAAACCAAACCACTCTCAGCTCAACAAAGAACAGCGAGCAATCTACACCGCTCATCATTGTAATACTTGCATGGGTAGTCGTTATTGCTCCGCTGTCATGGGGTATTTATAACACGGTGATTAATGTGAGTAAGTTTTTTACCTGATATAGATGGTTATCAACTTAAGACAGTGTGAATAGTATATCGGTCTACTACGGGGCGGAGTTTGCAACCCCGCCCCGTATGTAGATTGCTCGCGAGACGGGGTTTATAACCCCGTCTCAATCGTTTGATATTGCCATTATCTTTGATAAGATCACAAAAAAAACATGTCTACTTTTGGTTATATAACGCCGTTTTGGTCCATCTAAACGTTTCGATCGGGGTTGCAAACCCCATCTCGCATGTAGCTCTGCGTCACTGCCCACAGTTAAGAGAAAATAGTAAAAAACGTGGCGTGCTGAGCTTCAGCTATTGCACTTTAAAACAGCTGAAGCTGTTTTACTCCCAGCAGATTATTTAATCTGTGGGCAGTGACACAGAGCGTGGGAACGATAAGAAAAGCTTTCACTACCGTTTTGTCCCAGCCCAGCTAAAAAATGTTTTACTACAGCGGATATAGCTGAGGATTTTATAGTTAAAAAAATCCCAATGGATTAATGTCATAGCTGATTAGCATGTTTTTAGTTTGTTGATAGTGATCCAGCATCATTTTATGATTTTCACGGCCTATGCCTGACTTTTTATAACCACCAAACGCAGCGTGGGCCGGATAATGGTGATAGCAGTTTATCCATACCCTGCCCGCTTGAATACCTCGCCGCATGCGATAAGCACGATTCGTATCACGCGTCCAAAGACTCGCACCTAAACCAAATTGGGTATCATTGGCAATGGCCAAAGCCTCGGCCTCATCTTTAAACGTAGTCACTGAAATAACAGGACCAAAAATTCTTCCTGAAAGATACGCATTTTATTGCCACCTTTCATAATGGTTGATTTAATATAGTAGCCCTCAGAATAATCAGCCCCTAAAGCAGCCACTTTTCCGCCCATTAATACTTCAGCACCTTCATCCTTACCAATTTGTACATAAGCTAGAATTTTATCAAACTGTTGTTTTGAAGCTTGAGCACCGACCATGGTTTCTGTATCTAAGGGATTGCCGCGTTTAATCTGCTTGGATCTAGCGATCACTTTAGCGATAAACTCATCGTAGATAGATTCCTGCACTAATAAACGTGACGGACAGGTACAGACTTCACCTTGATTAAAAAAAGCCAGTACCGCACCTTCAACGCATTTACTGACATAAGCATCTTCTTGAGCCAAAACATCCTCAAAGAAAATATTAGGCGATTTTCCGCCCAACTCAACCGTGGATGGAATCATGTTTTCTGCCGCGCATTTTAGAATATGCTCACCGATAGGGGTTGAACCGGTAAAGGCAATTTTTGCAATCCGGGTACTGGTTGCTAAAGCTTGCCCCGCTTCCGCACCATAACCATTGACTATATTAATAACACCAGCCGGCAATAGATCGC
>CAIVYW010000485.1 GCA_903910205.1 uncultured Methylococcaceae bacterium
GGATTTTATTGATAATACCGATCTAACCCAATACGACTTATCGGCTTTAAATCCAATTCGCTTTGAGTTCCAACCTAAAGAGCGGAGTATTACTATGCGCCTATCTGAACCATTACTAGAGGCTATTAAAGAAGAAGCTATACGCTCCGGACTCCCCTATCAACGGTTCATTAGACAAGCACTTGAAAATGCGGTGCACCACAAAAATTAGGTTTATAGCTTTAACTTACAGATTTTTAATTTATTCGTTTTGACTGGCATCAGTAGAAATTCTAAATCTACTCTCAAAAACAAGCAACATTCATAGAGCTGAAATATTTAGCAAGTTGGTGAATTTGTTAGCGCATTTGCTAGAGTATAACGAGTATCACGGGCAAGTATTATTGGAATCCGAGACAATGATCCGAATAAGGTCTAACTTGATACCAGCAGCAACAATCATTGGCGGCTATTCTTCGCCATTCAATCCCCATTTAACATCATCTTTGATATAAGACTCGGTTAATACATCCGCCTTATGTTCCCGCAAATAATCAGCAAGAACCTTCACAACTGCTTCTTGAGCATTATTCTCATCGCTAACAGCAACAACCTCACGTAGAAGCGCATCATCTAAATCAACAGTAGCCACTTAATTCTCCTTTTAATCAATCACATAGCAAACACAACAACATTAGACTTGAATTCAGGAATATTGTTTAATATCTTCTAATTTTATTAAAATTAACAGTAAATTTTAAGTTACTTATTATCTTATAATTTTCAGCAACACTAAGAGGCTTAGTATATCTATTTGTTGTCTCACTTTTATCTGAAGATGTATGTCCAACTAGTTTTGCAGTTTTTGGCTGAGCTATATTATGAACATTCTGTAATTGGGTAATCACAGTATGGCGAAATGAATGGAAGTCCTTTTTTTCATCAGGTAGATTGCCGACATTGCAATTCTTTCCATTTCTATATGTTCTATTAAACCATTTTGAAAAATATTGCGCATAACCATCGCGGGTAAAGGGTAAGTCTTCAAATAATCTTTCAGCTGAAATAGATTCAACAAAATCAATAAAGCCTAATTCAACGAGCTTTCTATGAACTGGAACAATTCGTTTATGATTAGGTTTCTTGAGTTTTTTGGTTTCACCATTTTGATTAATATCTATAACCCAAATCCCAGCTACAATATCTTTATAAACATCGGATTTATAAAGCTGACACAATTCGTTTTCTCTAGCTCCAGTAAACAATCCCAGTAAGGGGATCCAAAAATGTGAGGGCGCGGAATGGGTACCCTGAACATACTCCTTACTTTCAAATAGATTCGTTAAATCTTCATCTGAGAAAGCTTGACGCTGCTCATCATCTGGAGTTGTATTTTTGGGGGAGCTGATAATTGGTTTTTTAAGATCAGGCATCATGAATGAAGAATTGTTTTCACACCACCCAAGAAAAGTTCTGATTTTTGTAAAATGATTGCCAATAGTTTCAGGGCTAATTCTATCTTTATCTGGAATTTCTCGAGTTAAAATTTCATCTATAGATAAATCTTTATATGCAGCTTTCTTGTTTTTATTGACAGGATATTTGTAAACCAACCTTTTGTATATTGATATACTTTCTTTTTTAATCTCGTTTACTGGAATATCGCCAATTACCTCAAGAAACAAATCCAGCTTTGGAAACAAATCTCTTCCGTTTCCATTGGTATGTTTTGTAGACCATCTATTTTCGCAATCAGCTTTATATTTTTCAATTAACTCCGAAAGTAATGGTGCCTTCTCTTTTTGAGTTGATGCTAATGATTCAGTAACATATAGACTGTTATCCATTACTTTATTGTGAAGAAGTTCTATTGTTTTCTTTAATAGATCATTTTCTTCAATGATGGATTTGTTTTCTAGTAATTGAGCTGCACTATAATTTAATGCTCTATCAAGCGAATCATCCTCTCCCTCACCAAGCTCCATAAGGAAGCTTTCCATTGTATTCCAATCACAGGGCTGCATTGCATTGTATTTCATCAACAATGCCATTCCTTTGCCAAATGACTCGGTACTAGTAAAGAATTGATTCGCCAGTTTATCCATGATTGTTCTCAACATTCTAGATTGCATAAGTGCATCTCTTCGTATTCTAGTGCGAAGTGA
>CAIVYW010000486.1 GCA_903910205.1 uncultured Methylococcaceae bacterium
CACTCCAGAGGGGCAATTCCGCATGAAATAAGATATTGATGCTTTTTGTCAGTTCGTCCATTATGAGCAACTTAGATCAATAAAATAAAGGTCAAAACATGAAAGTAGTTATTCTAGCTGGCGGCTTAGGAACACGTATCAGTGAAGAGTCGACCCTTCGTCCAAAGCCCATGATCGAAATAGGTGGCAAACCTATTTTATGGCATATTATGAAGTCTTATTCCCACCATGGGATCAACGACTTTGTCATCTGCTGCGGTTACAAAGGTTATGTAATTAAAGAATATTTTGCTAATTACTTTTTACATATGTCCGATGTCACCTTTGATATGCAAAATAACCAAATGGAAGTCCATCATCGTTTTGCTGAACCTTGGAAAGTGACGTTAGTCGATACCGGCGAACACACCATGACAGGGGGGCGCTTGAAACGAGTGGCCGATTACGTAAAAGATGAAGAGTTATTTTGTTTAACCTATGGTGATGGCGTAAGTGACATTAATATCACTGAGCTTATTGCTTTTCACAAAATGCAAAATGTTAAAGCCACGCTGACAGCGACCGCCCCCCCTGGTCGTTTCGGTGCTCTGGATATTACTGGTAACAAGGTCAATAGTTTCATGGAAAAACCCAAAGGCGATGGCGCTATGATCAATGGCGGTTTTTTTGTACTTTCTCCCGATACACTAGATTATATTATTGATGACCAGACCATTTGGGAGCGTGAACCCTTAGAGCGCTTAGCCCAAGAAAATGATTTAGCTGCATTTCATCATCACGGTTTCTGGCAACCGATGGATACTTTACGTGACAAGATTTATCTTGAAGAATTATGGCAAACAGATAAAGCACCTTGGAAGATCTGGTAAAGGCAGTTGATGGCTTATTGTTGAATGTTGATAATGGAGAACTTATGGTTACAACTATAAACAATCAACCATCTACCGTTTTTCCACATGAAAAACTGGAAGCTTGGCGGCTTGCCAAAGCTTTGGCTGTAAGAGTATATTTGCTTACCGCCAGTTTTCCGAAGGATGAGCGATTTGGATTAGTGGATCAAATGCGTAGAGCTGGGGTGTCGGTAATGTCCAATTTGGCAGAAGGCTGTGGACGCACAAGTCCGAGAGATCAGGCACATTTCTCACAAATTGCTTTTGGTTCTTTGCTTGAGCTTGATGCTCAGCACCAACTTGCACTTGATTTGGAGTTTTTAAATACAGACGATTATCAAGGTATCCGTCTTTCAGTCTTAGAATTAATAAAAAAAATATCTGCTCTACGCGCATCACAATTAAAGCGAGCTGCTCAATGACATCAACTATCAACCACCCACTATCAACGAGCACTTTTTTTCAAGGAAAAAAAGTGCTCGTTACCGGTCATACTGGCTTTAAAGGCAGTTGGTTGTCACTTTGGTTACAAGCGCTGGGTGCTGAAGTAATCGGTTACGCTTTAGCACCGCCTACTAATCCCAGCTTGTTTGATGTTGCCGAAGTTGGCTTAGGCATGACCAGTATCATCGGCGATATCCGTGATTTGGACAAGCTTCAAGCTGTGTTTACAGAACACCAACCTGAAATTATTATCCACATGGCGGCACAACCGTTGGTGCGCTATTCGTATCAAAATCCGGTTGAGACCTATTCCACTAATGTAATGGGTACAGTTAATATACTCGAAGCGGTCAGGCATTGCGCTAGCGTTAAAGCGGTCGTTAATATCACTACGGATAAATGTTACGAAAACCGTGAATGGGCTTGGGGCTATCGTGAAAATGAACCCATGGGCGGACATGATCCTTATAGCAACAGTAAAGGCTGTGCAGAATTAGTCACAGCAGCTTATCGTAACTCTTACTTTCATACTGAACAATATCAAGAACATGGCGTAGCGATTGCCTCTGCCAGAGCCGGTAATGTAATAGGCGGAGGCGATTGGGCTGAGGATAGATTAATCCCCGATATTATGCGCGCCATCACCCATAATGAAGCCGTCAATATACGTAACCCACACGCTATCAGACCTTGGCAACATGTGTTGGAGCCTTTATCTGGTTATTTAAAACTAGCACAAACATTGTATGAAGAAGGTCCAAGTTGCGCTGAAGGCTGGAACTTTGGCCCTAATGACGAAGATGCTAAACCTGTGCAATGGATAGTTGAGCATTTAACACACGTTTGGGGAGATGGCGCACGTTGGCATGTGGATAATGGTAATCACCCGCATGAAGCGCACTATCTTAAATTGGATTGTTCTAAAGCAAAAGCCCGTTTAAACTGGCTGCCAAAATGGCGCTTGGAAATGGCGCTTGATAAAATTATAGACTGGCAAAAACAGTATCAACAAGGTGCCGACATGAGGGCGGTGACGTTGGAACAAATAGGCCATTATACAAAGCGGTTACCAATTTAAGCTGAGATAGATAGAGGTTAAGCCTTTCGTGGTGTAACTTTCGAACCATGAGTAGTATAAGACAATAATTTAAATGAGTTATCGTAATGCGAATATCACCACAGCAAACTGAAACAATCAAAATATTCACTCACCGTCACTTCGGTGAAGATGCGGAAGTATGGTTATTTGGTTCGCGTGTAAATAATGAAAAAAGGGGCGGCGATTATGACTTTCTCATTGAGACATCAATTAACCAACCCGACATAATCATTGAACATAAAATAACAATGATTGCAGAACTGCAATCAACCTCAAATTTTGAGGACGAAAAAATAGATCTCATTGTTAAGCGGCGAAACTCCAGCTTTGACATGCCTATTTATGGTATCGCCAAAAAAGAAGGGATAAGACTTTGACCCCAGAACAACTCATGCACATTTACCTTAATGAATGCCGTTTACATGCAGAAGTTCTGGCTGAAGCATTGAAAGAGGCAGATGCCTGGCTACCGCTTAATGCTGAAACTATGGAGCGCCTTACTAAGGAGCAACTTAGAGTTTTGGATCAGCTAGCTTATCGCTTCACTAAATTGCAAGATACCATGGGCCAAAAAGTACTACCGACAATCCTCGAACTGGCTCAGGAACCGATTGCATCCGACGCAACTTTTGCAGAGAAGCTAAATTGGTTAGAACGAATGGGGGCATTACCTTCAGCGGATGAATGGAAAAAACTCCGAGTGGCTCGGAATGCAATAGCGCATGAATACCCAGATGATCGAGATTTAAGAGCCAGTGCTATTAACCGCTTCTTTAATGGTGTAAAGCAACTTAATGAGCTTCATAAATATGTTGGCAAATATGTACTTGAACACTTTCCAACTTTGGACACACTAAGCTAAATATGAAGTATTGAATAGTTTCAAAATAGAACATAGTTAAATAAGGGGGTCAGTAATGAGACAAGCCGTATTAAGAGAAACTTTACATGTTGATGTAAATCATCAGCTACATATCGGTGTTCCCGCTAATATGAGAACTGAATTCGAAGTTATTTTAATGCCCCTTCATTCTAAAACAGTTGATAAGCTGAATAATGATGAACAATTTATACTGGCAGCCTATTCAGCGGTTATTGAAAACGATCTTGAAGAAGATGCTGTATGGGAAAAATATGTTAAAAGTTATTCTATTTAATCTTACAACAATGCACTTTTACAAAATGGCCTTTATAGATAATACATACATCAACTAACATTGACACAAATTAACATCGTCCAAATTTAACCCACTGATTAATATGCCACATTTAAAAACAAAAGCCCTACGCGAACAGATTGCCAAATTAGTCGATGAGTATGCGGCTATAACCTATGCACCTAAAGCATTTATTCCCGGCGAATCAGTAGTGCCACCCTCTGGCAAAGTACTTGGTGCCGAAGAACTTAAACTCATGGTCGAAGCCTCCCTAGATGGCTGGCTCACCACCGGTCGTTTTAATGCAGAATTTGAAGAAAAGCTGGCTGCTTTTATTGGTGTTAAACATTTAATCACTGTTAACTCGGGTTCGTCTGCTAACTTAGTTGCCTTTAATACCTTAACCTCACCCAAGTTAGGTGCGCGTGCCATCAAGATCGGTGATGAAGTCATTGGTGTAGCCGCAGGTTTTCCAACCACCGTTAACCCGATACTTCAGTTTGGTGCGATACCGGTATTTGTGGATGTTGATCCCAAAACCCACAACATTGATGCCAGCAAAATAGAAGCCGCCATTAGCCCTAAAACCAAAGCCATCATGTTGGCGCATTCACTGGGCAATCCTTTTAACCTAGATGTAGTCACTGAGCTTTGTGAAAAATACAACTTATGGTTAATCGAAGATTGTTGTGATGCCTTGGGCACCACTTATCGCGGCAAAATGGTCGGTACCTTTGGTGATATCGGTACCTTAAGTTTCTATCCTGCGCATCACATTACTATGGGTGAAGGCGGCGCCGTATTTACCAATAGCAAAAAACTGTCAAAAATCGCCGAGAGTTTTCGTGACTGGGGCCGTGATTGCTTTTGCCCACCGGGTAAAGATAATAGCTGTGGTATACGTTTTTGCTGGCAATTGGGCGAACTGCCCAAAGGCTATGACCATAAATATACTTACAGCCACTTAGGCTACAATCTTAAAATCACCGATATGCAAGCGGCCTGTGGTGTAGCCCAGTTAGACAAAGCACCGCAGTTTATTCAAGCCCGCAAAGATAACTTTGCCTTTTTGAAAGAACGCTTAAAAAGCTGTGCAGACTTTTTGCAACTGCCCGAAGCCACCGAACATTCAGATCCTTCTTGGTTCGGCTTTCCTATCACCGTAAAAGACAATAGCCCAGTTACTCGATTGGAATTGTTGACCCATTTAGATGAGCATAAAATAGGCTCACGTTTATTATTTGCCGGTAACTTAACGCGTCAGCCTTATATGATAGGTGCAAACTTTCGTATTAGTGGCGATCTGACTCATACAGACAATGTGATGAATAACACCTTCTGGATAGGTGTGCAACCGGCTTTGACGGTAGAAATGTTGGAATTTGCGGCGAGTAAGATTGAAGCTTTTTTGGGCGTAAACCAATAAACTATAAGACGACATAATATGAATCGTGATCTCTTTCTTGATGGCTTTATTGACCGCATAGGCAAGCGTTTTAACTTGAGCGCTGATTTTTCTTTTGAAATTCTAGCCATTGCTGCTGTGCTTGATCTGACGTTTGATGAAGTTATGGATAATGTATCCAGTATTGAAAATGGCAACGGCTCACACGATGGCGGCATGGATGGTATTTACATTGATGAAGAAGAAGCCGTTATGCACGTATTTCAGGTTAAATCAGGTGCAAATTTAGGTGATAATGTACTTGCCAAATTTATTAATGACTACCGAAACTTATTTGTTTTTGGCAATGTAACCCAATTACCACTCAATACAAAAGTCAGTAAAGCGTTTGAAACCTATCAAGCTTTAGCCCAAACAGGACGCGCCATAGATACACAACTGCACTTCATCTTTGGCGGTGATATTACAGAACAAAATCGTGATGTAGCTTTGCGACATCTTAATGCTAATGAAAGCCTTACAATTTACGATCGTAATGATCTCTACCTACAAATTGAAAGCCTTATTGCTGAAAACAGAAAACGTAAAACCGTTGATTTCAGCTTTATGGCACAAAAATCCAACATCTCTTTTAAATCAGATCCCCAAGCACTGATTTCTTTTCAGATACAAAATGTTAAAGCCATTAACTTTCGCTTGGCGGCATTAGATTTATGTCGACTTTTAGACAAAGAAAAAGACATTAATAAACGCATTGATTCAGTCTTTAGTGATAACATCCGTGGCTTTTTAGACTATAACAAAACCAATAAAAAAATCAGGGAAACATTACAAAGCGATTACGCTGAATACTTTCCATTTTTAAATAATGGTATTACCGTTATCGCAGAACAAGTTAAGATTCCTAAGGAAATGCAAGCAGGCTTATATCCCATAGAAACTAAAAACCCAGTCATAGTCAATGGCTTGCAAACAACACATGTTATCTATGAAGTTTATAAAAAACGCCCGGCCGACTTGGAAAATGTTTACGTGCTGGTAAGACTTTATGAAACCACAGACCCCGAACTGGTTGCCAAAATAACCGATGCCACCAACACCCAGTCCCCTATTAATTTTCGTGACAAAATAAGCAACAAAAACTTCAATCGTTATGCTAAAGCCTTATTTGAATTACAAGGCATTGGTTATCTAAGCAAGCGAGGCGATACCTTTGAAAATAGTTTTAGCCGCTCCTTGGGTGAATCGATACATGCCGATAACTTACTTAAATTCTGGTACGCCAGTTTTTATGAAAAACCTGAATTGGCTAAAAACTCAAAAGCTAAAGTATTAGAAGATATCTTTGAAGCAACTGCCAATATAAATCATGTATTGCATCCGCTTTTTTCTGGTACGCCTGATTCGATTATTTATGCACAATTACTTCGCACCTATCAGTACTATCGCTTTGTTGTCTCGCAACGAAATCAACCAGAAGCTAGTAGTGATTTTATCGTCTACGCAGATGAACTTTTCTGCTATGGACTCTATAAAGTCGGCGATGACAACCTGCCTAAGGCTTATCGACAAATACATGATGCCATACAAAAATCAATAGCTAATGAAAAAACACGCTATATTAGTAAAAACCTAACCTATTCTCATAACACCTATTTTAAATCAGCTAAGTCACATTATGACTTAGATTGCTTGATGGGTTTTATAGAAGCAAGTCCATTAAAACACTAAACAAATAATTGAAAATGAACCTTTGTTATGAAAACTCGAAAAATAATGGCTAACCAGTGCATAAGCGGTGAGTTAACTCATACCGATAATGTCATGAACAACACCTTCTGGATCGGTGTGCAGCCTGCTTTGACCATAGAAATGTTGGAGTTTGCAGTGAGTAAGATTGAAAGCTATCTTGGTATTAACTGATAAGTGGTGTCTGCAATGATTTCTCAAAATAAAGTTTTTGATACCAAGGTACTTCGCAAGACTGTATTAGACATGGCCTTTGCTGGCTCAACGGTTCATATCGGCTGCGCGTTTTCGATTATTGAACTGTTGGCCGTTTTATACCGCAATCATTTACGCTATCCCGATAATGATCCACAGGCATTAGATCGTGATTATTTTATACTCAGTAAAGGTCATGGTGTTATGGCGCAGTATGCATGCTTACGGGAATTAGGATGGCTTAAGGATGAAGCGTTCACTGGTTACTTTGCAGATGGCAGCGATTTAAAAGGCTTATCTGATTCTCGTATTCTTGGCTTAGAAGTGACGTCTGGCTCTTTGGGACATGGCTTTTCAGTCGGTGTCGGTATGGCGATGGGGGTAAAGTTACGTGGTACTAATCAAAAAACCTACGCACTGGTTGGCGATGGTGAAATTAATGAAGGTCCTATTTGGGAGGGGGCTTTATTTGCAGCACATCATGAGCTTAAAAACTTCATGGTAATTGTTGATGAAAACGGCTTTCAGGCCATGGGTAGCACACAAGATGTACTTAAGCTTGGCTCAATACAAGCAAAATTTGAAAGTTTTGGGTTTGAAGCAATAACCATCGATGGTCACAATGAAGAGGCAATTGATACCGCTATTAAGCAACTATGGGCAAGTGCTTCAGTATCACCAAAAGCGCTTATAGCCAAAACTGTAAAAGGCAAAGGCGTACCCTTTATGGAAAATAACAATATCTGGCACTATACGCGACTTGATTCTGAAACGTATGCGCAAGCTTTGTCTTCGGTTTCTGAGAGCGAACAATGAGAGCGGCTTTTTCAGATACACTCGTTCGCCTTGCTAAGGCTGATCCTAATGTTTTGCTACTGACAGGCGATCATGGTTACGCCCTATTTGATGATTTTCGCAGAGAATGCCCTGCGCAATATATCAATGCGGGCATTGCCGAACAAAACATGGTGGGCATGGCTGCGGGATTAGCAAGAGCTGGTTTTAGACCTTTTGTCTATGGTTTGGCTGCCTTTATTCCCGTGCGCGTTGTTGAACAAATAAAGTTAGATGTAGCGCATGACCAATTGCCCGTTATTTTTATTGGTGATGGCGCAGGCTTTGTCTACAGCCATTTGGGCACCAGCCATCAATCAACTGAAGATATTGCCTGTACGCGAGCCATACCCAATCTTGCGATTTACTCACCGGCAGACCGGTTTGAAGTGACTGCCTGTATGGAAATGGCTTACCACACAAAGTCTCCTGTTTATTTACGTATGGGAAAATCCGACCGTGGCGACGTACATATTGCTCTGCCAGAATTAAAAGCGGGCAGTATGTTGGAAGCCAAGTCTGGTAAATTTAACGATATCGCTTTTATTGCTACCGGCTCTCTGGTGCGCACGGCTATTGATATTGCAGCAGCAACTTACCCTGATGCTACCGTTTGGAGCGCACCCTTTATCAAGCCGCTTGATAGCCAACAAGTAACAGCTATTTGCAAACAAAGTAAAGTCCTCGTTGTTCTTGAAGAGCATTCTGTATTGGGTGGGCTGGGCTCGGCTATCACGGAAATTGCCTCTGAATTTGCGCCGATACGCATTCTTCGGATTGGTATTAATGATCGTTTTTCACATTACTGTGGTACTTATGAGTATTTGCTCAAAGAGCATGGCTTGGATCGCACGGCTATTGAGCTAAAAATCCAAGATTTTCTCGCAGCGAACTAAACCATGTCTGTAGATATTCTGTCGGCTATTAAATAGGTATCTGTTGACCCTACTTAGAGCTCACTTTAGAATGCCTTGCCGATGATCAAACCAGAGTAGCTTTTATGTCTAAAGAAGTACAAATGTCGATAAAGATGGAGCCTGAGTTGCGTGAACAATTTATGGCTGTGGCCGCAGTCATGCACAGACCAGCAGCGCAGATTGTCCGTGAATTGATGCGATCTTATATCGCCCGACAAGAATTACCGAATTCTGAAACCATAGCAGCTATTGAAGCAGTTGAGCGTGGCGAGGTTAATACTTACGCCAGCGTTAATGATTTTTATAACAAGCTGGGTATTTGATGGCAATACGTAGATTAAACACTACGAATAAGTTTGAAAAAGATATCGAACTAGCAAAACGACGGGGCAAAGATATGGGTAAAATCCGTACTATTATTGATTTGCTTGTCAATCGCCATTCGTTGTCTGGCGCGCTGAACGATTATCCATTGAAAGGCGAATTTAAAGGATATCGTGATCTTTACATCGAAGCTGATTGGTTGCTTTCGCCAATTCTAAAGGTGGTTTAGTGTTAGTCGGGGTAAGCGATGCCGGTCAAATCACGGGTGTTGATATTAAGGCGGAAACTCTGCAAGGTTGGGTTAACCAATGCAAGCAAAATACCACTCCCAGTGTTATTCCCGATATTGAAGTTATTCTGCTTGACGGTAAAACGATCGCCGTTATTAGTGTAGATGAATATCCCGTTAAGCCAGTGGCCTGCAAAGGTCGCTATTTTAAGCGCATTGGCAACGCCAATCATCAAATGTCGCCCACAGAAATTTCTGATGCCCACATTAAACTGATCAACTCAAGTTGGGATTACCATCCTGACCCGATTCATGGACTCGACAGTATTTCTCAGGTTAAGGTGCAAGCCTTTGCTGATGCCCTTTCGCTTAAAGCTTTTTTTGCGGCAGTGCTGGAAAAATTCGAACTCATCAAAGATGAGCGACCCACTTTCGGTTGTCATTTATTATTTTCAAAAAATGATGTATAGCTTAGTACTATTGAAGCAGGTCGCTTTGCTACACAAACTGTCATCAAAGACAGTATTACCAGTAAAGAGTCATTGATTGAACAAGTGACTAGGATTATGGATTTCATTCATAAGCACACGAACAAAGCCTATATCATTACCGGCAACCCAAAACGTGAAGAGCGTTGGGATTATCCTATGGATGCCATTCGCGAAATGGTGATCAATATGATAGTCCATCGTGATTATCGCAGTGCCAATGATTCAAACATTAAGATATTTGACGACCGTATCGAATTCTTTAACCCAGGCACTTTGCTAGAAGACTTGACTGTTGAAAAAATTAAATCAGGCCACTACAAATCCCATCTACGTAACAAACAAATTGCCTCTATTTTTAAAGAACTTAATTTGATTGAGAAATATGGCAGTGGTGTACGTAGAGCCATTGAAACTTTTGTAGCCTATGGTTTGCCTGAGCCGGTGTACGAAGCTACTCAGGGTGGAATGGCGGTAACTGTTTTTAAAGAAATCTTAGGCAAAGAAAAAGAGCGTTTTTCTCAACTTAAAGATGAGGGAGTAAGTGAGGGAGTAAATTCCTTGCTTGCCATCATAAAACAGTATCCTGGTCTGCGCGTACCATCGCTTGCTGAGAAAGTG
>CAIVYW010000487.1 GCA_903910205.1 uncultured Methylococcaceae bacterium
ATCGTTCCCACGCTCCGGCGTCACTGCCCACAGTTAAGTAATCTGTGCCTGGAGTAAAACAGCTTCAGCTGTTTTAAAACGCAATAGCTGAAGCTATTGCACTCCAAGTTTTTACTATTTTCTCTTAACTTAATGGCAGTGGACGCAGAGCGTGGGAACGATATATATTCACACTGTCCCGTCTTAAGTGGATAGCCATCTTGATTGACTCAGCCTAAATCAGCGCTACGTTCACCGGTACTAATACGACCCCCTTCCAGCATATCAATAATATAAATTTTGCCATCGCCATGATTGCCGCTATGTGCGGCCTTCATGAGGGTGTCGAAAATAATGTCTACTAAGGCATCGGGTGCGAAGATTTCTAGGCGTTTTTTAGGTAAGAACGGTTTGTAATCTTGGATATGTTGGGTGCGTTCACGCCCAAAGCCATCGCAATCAATGACGGTCATGCCAGGAAAGCCAGGAATCTCCAACAAGGCCATGGTGACGTGGCTAAGTTTGTGGGGCTGGATAAAGGCGCGTATTTCTTTCATAAAGTTCCTTTATGGTTCGTCAGGTTCTGCAAAATAGCGATAAAGTGCTGGCAATAAGGTTAAGGTCAATAAGGTTGCCGTTAATAATCCGCCAATAATAACAACGGCAAAAGGTTTTGCTGTTTCCGATCCGACACTGGTTGAAAGTGCCGCAGGAAATAACCCTAACATTGCCATTAATGCGGTCATGACCACAGGTCTAAGACGACTGACCGAACCGTTGACGATGGCATCATGTAAGCATTGACCTTCTCGTCGTAGCTTGTTTAATTGCGAAACAAGAATAACCCCGTTTTGTACAGCAATACCAAATAGAGCGATAAAACCGACGGCTGCCGATACACTGAGATTAATCCCCGTAGCAAGTAGAATGAGAATACCACCGATCATGGCGAAAGGCACGTTCATGAGTATGAGTAGTGCATTCTTAATGGACATGAAAGCCCAGAACAACAACACAAAGATGAGTCCTAAGCTGATAGGGACAATAATCGCTAAGCGTTTCATAGCCCGTTGCTGATTTTCAAATTGACCACTCCACACGATATGATAGCCCGGTGGCATATCGACTTGTGCCGCTACTTTTTGCTGAGCCTCTGCGACAAAGCTGCCTTGGTCACGGTCTATCAAGTTACATTTGATGGCAATGCGACGCATATTATCTTCGCGGCTGATTCTGGATGCGCCCTGATTAATTTTAATGGTAGCTAGTTCGGATAATGGGATACGCTGACCACCCGGAGCCAGTACGGTTAAGTTTTCTAAGCCTGACACCGAGTTACGGGCCTCTTCATCATAGCGTAGCGTGATGTCAAAGCGTCGCTCGCCTTCTAGGAATTGCGAAGCCGCTTTGCCGCCCATACCCATTTCCATGACCGCTTCTACGTCAGCAACATTAATGCCGTAACGCGATACTTTGGCTCGGTCTATATCGACCATTACTTGCGCCAATCCGGCTTGCTGTTCAGCGGCTACATCGGTAGCACCCTGTATGGAGGCAAGAATTCGAGTCACTTGATCGGCTTTGTCTTGCAACGTTTTTAAGTCAGTGCCGAATATTTTAATAGCAATTTCACCTTTGACGCCCGAAATGGCTTCTTCGACGTTATCTTGTATAACCTGTGAAAAGTTAGTGAGTATGCCTGGAAAAATAGCAAGCTCCTTATCCATCGCTTGCACTAGCTGATCTTTTTTCTTATAGCGCCATGTGTCTTTAGAATTAAGGTCGATTAATACTTCTAAATTATTAAAGCCTTTGGGGTCTGTGCCATCTTCAGGTCTACCTAGTTGGGTTAAGACCATTTTAGCTTCAGAAAATTGTTCTAACTTTTCGCGTACCTGACGTTCTAATTCTTTAGCCGTCGTTAAGGAAACGGGAGTCGGTAAGGTGATAGTCAGCCAAATATTACCTTCGTCTAACTTAGGCATAAATTCGGTGCCTATTAGTTTTACCGACATAAAACTCAATAGTAATGAGATGACAGCCGTAATAAAGACTAGGCGAGCATGTTTAAGCACCCATTCCAGTAGGCGTCGATAATGGTGTTCCATACCATGAACCAGTGGATTATGGGTTTCGGCTAACTTGGGTCCCAGTAAATAGGTGAGCATCGCTGGCACAAAAGTTAGACTGAACAGCATTGAAGCAACCAGTGCAAAACTCAGGGTGAAAGCCATGGGTGAGAAAATCTTGGCTTCTACGCGTTGAAAGGTAAAGATAGGTAAAAAAGCCGTAATGATAATGGCTTTTGAAAATAGGATAGGTCTACCCATTTCTGTTGCTGTAATAAGCAGTGTTTGCCGCATAGTACGCATGTCAACATTACGCTGTAAATCTAAGGTAACCTGTACCATAACCGCTTCGACTAAGACCACTGCACTATCGACGATGATACCAAAGTCAATCGCCCCCAGTGATATCAGGTTGGCGGAAATGCCGCCTAGATCCACCAGAATAAAGGCGAATAATAAAGACAAGGGAATAATCAAGGTGACTAACAGTGCCGCTACAAAACGTCTTAGAAAGACCATTAAGATGATTAAAATCAGCACAGCACCTTCCAGCATGTTGTGCTCAACGGTATGTATGGTATGGCCGACTAATTCAGTACGGTCATAAATCGGTCTAATTTGTACGCCAGGTGGTAGACCAAAGTCGTTGAGGTCTGCGATTTTTTGTTTGACGCCGTTAAGTACCTCAACAGCATCACGCCCTTTGATTAGCAATACGATGCCTTCAACGACATCATCGCGTTGGTTCATAGCCACCATACCGGTGCGCGGTTGCGGACCGACACTAATATCAGCAACATCTTTAATGCGTATGGGCACGCCATCATGGGTGTTGACAACAATTTCTCCGATTTCCTCGGCAGATTTTAATAAACCTACGCCTCTGACGACTAAGGCTTCATCGCCATGTTCTATATAGCCTCCCCCCGTATTGTTATTATTAGCGGCTATAGCCTCAAATACCTGTTGGAGACTACTATTGAAATTTCTCAGACGATCTGGCTTTGCGGCCACTTTGTATTCTTTGACGCCACCACCGTAGGAGACTACGTCAGCGACACCTTGCATAGTGCGTATCTTAGGTTCAATAACCCAGTCTTGAAGCGCCCGCTGTTCGACTAAGGGCAAATTTTTAGCATCAATTACGTAGCGTAAAATTTCACCCACACCCGTTGATAAAGGCCCTAGTTGTGGCTTGGTATCTGAGGGGATATCAGCATTATGTAAGCGTTCTAATACTTGTTGCCGAGAAAAATAATCCTCTGCACTATCATCGAAGGTCAACGTGACCACAGAAAGTCCAAAGATCGATACCGAACGCATATTCATCAAATGCGGCACACCATTCATGACCCGTTCAATCGGTAATGAAATTAGTTTTTCGACTTCTTCGGGTGCTTGACCGGGGTATTGAGTGACCACTTGCACAAAGACGTTTTGTACATCAGGAAAAGCTTGCACAGGTAAATTTTCAAAAGCGATGATCCCAGAAATAGCAATGGTCAGGGTGGCGCCAATCACCATTAGTCGTTGCTGTAGACAAAATGCGATAATACGTTCAATCATTTTGGTATTCTCAGTTTGCTGTGTTGCTATTGCTGTCGATTTCGACGGCTTCTTCAGCTCGCAGTGTTAATGCGCCTTCAATCACTACTTGCTCGTTAGTTTGTAGGCCACCGGTAATGATGGCTTTATCTTTTAGCCGCAAACCAATATTAACTAGGCGTTGTTTATAGTGATGATTTTCAAGTGCAACAAATACATAATCAGCATCACCTTCAGTAAATATGGCCGTTAAAGGAAGGACGATGGCCTGATCTTCAGGGGCGCTATTCACATTAATGGTCGCGTACATGCCGGGTAGTAAACGTCCATCAGCATTGGGCAGGTCACAGCGTACTTGGACGGTACGGGTGTTTTCATCGAGTATTTGAGCAATATATTGTACGGTGGCGGAAAACACGACTCCAGGATAGGCCGGTACTGAAACGGAGAGATTTTGTCCTATCTTTATTTTACTGAGGTTAACTTCAAAAACTTCCATGAGTAGTGTAAGTTTTTTTAAATCAGATACCACATATAAGGGCTTATCAAGATCAGGTCGTACTTCCATACCTGGGTTAACGTTGCGTTCAACCACTATGCCAGAAACGGGTGAGCGTAAGCTAAAGTGGCCATCGCTTAGACCAGCGTTGATATGCAGATTTTTTAAGCGTTGTTGAGCGCGTTGTAGGGCGCTGCGTGCTTCATTAAGAGCATCTTGCGCCTGCTCTAAATCCTTTTGAGAAATCGCTTTTCCAGCATAAAGTTCTTGCTGGCGAGTCAAGGCTTTTTGGGTCAGCGTGTAATCAGCTTCAGCAGCACTATAGTCGGCCTCAGCAGAGGCCACGTCTGGACTATCGAGTTCTAATAAAGTGCTGCCTGCTTGTACCGGCGTACCTAAGGTTATCGGTGTAGCAATAACGCGGCCAGCAACTGGGGAACTGATACGTGAAGTCAGTTTTTCATCATAGCTGATTTTACCAACTAGTGGTTCTAGCAAGGGATGTTGGCTCAGCGTTAGTGTCGCTGTTTTGATATAAGCTTTTTTAGGTGAGTCTTCAGCCAAAAACACTTCGCCAGGTATGGAGGCAACCTTAGTGATCTCCTTAGTCTTATCTACTGGATCGGAGCAAGCACTTAATAGAACGGTGACTAGCAGACTGCATAAGAATTGTTTTTTTCGTTGTTGTGGCATGGGGTTACTTATATCCATTATCTTACAAGGCGTTGTTAGTTTTGAGAAGTCGCACAACTAAGGCTCTATTGATGGTTGTGAGCGACGGGTGCTTTGTCGGTATCCAATTGCACACCAAGGGCTTTTTCCAAGTCATAGTAAGCATTCGCCCTAGCTATCTCTGCAGCATAATAATCGCGCATGATATTTTTGTAGGTCCGTTGCGCTTCGATAAAGTCCAGTACGCTGGCCGCACCTTTACTGTAAGACAATTCAGAGCTGTTTCTGACCGTAAGCGCATCGTCTAATAAGCCTTCTTTGAAGCGCTGCACAATTTTGTTGGTGCTAGTCCATGTCGCTAAGGCGCTGATGACATCATTACGAATGCCAAGTTCGGTTTGTTCAGCGGCTAGTCGACTTTGACTTAAGTGAACGGCGGCTTTGTCTGCTTCACCTTGATATTGATAAAACAAGGGTAAGGGCACACTAAAGCCGACAAAACCTGAGGTCAAAACGGTGTTGCCAGGATCACGAGCATAACCCGCATTGATAGTAACATCAGGGTATTTAAGTCTGCGAGCTAGCTCGAGTTGCTTATCGGCTTGATCTGCACGCAGTTTGTCGCCTTCTAAATCGGGACGTTGTTGCAGGGCTTTGCTGATAAATTCTTCTTTAGAAGGCTGTTGTCCAAAATCTTTAGCACCAGGCCATTGTTCTTTTGCTTCAAATTGTAGACTTTTGGCGGGCCAACGCAGTAAAACCGCTAAATTTGCTTGGGCTTGCTCTACCATAGTTTGCGCGGCATCTAAATCAGATTGCGCACGCATGGCTTCCATTTTTACGCGTAAAAAGTCCGATTCAGATATATCGCCACCCTTCATGCGTAAGCGGTTAGCTTTAGAGATGTCGGCATAATGATCGACAATTTCCTGAGCTAACCATAGATTCTTTTGGCTTTGCAGTAATTGATAATAGGCATTCCTAACCATGTTAGAAAAGATCCGTATGGCATCGCGAAAATCACTTTCTGAGGCTTGTGTGCCAAAATTACTGCTTTCTATGCGTAGGCCGCGTTTGCCGGCTACTTCTATGAGTTGACTAAACGAATAATATTCTGCCGCACCGCAAGCAGCCCCTGACGTGGAACAACCTGCCGCCCCCGAATTTTTATTAAGATTACTGCTTAGCTCACTAATCTGGATATTGACAGTAGGATTAGGAATAGCACTAGCAATAATGGCATCAGCTCGTGCTTGATCAATGTTGTATTGCGCTGCAATTAAATCCAGATTACGTTGATAAAATATCGAAACCACCTCATCCACAGAGAGTTGCTGATTTTCAGCCTGTGCATCGATTGCGCATAGAAAACTTAATAGCAGTAACGAGGTGAGTGCTTTAAAAAAAATAGATTTCATGTTATTAGCGGTAAGAGGCCATTGATATCAATCATAGGTAGGGCGGCAGCTTAGTGTGCGGCATCGCTTATTAAGAGGACTTTTTGTGGGTCATGGGTGCAGATTAAGCGTTATACCTCTAATTATGTAGAGAAATAATGACAGTAGTGTGACAGTATTTTCTGGGCATTTGTCGTGTAGATCCTAGGGTTGCTAGGGATTAGCAGCCATTATAATGGTCGATATGATAGGTTAACGGGCTAATATCAGAAAGTAATATTATTAGATAAGGGTATCTTATTAAGCTATATCAGCTGCTGCTGATAACTTAAGCTATTATTGTGCCAAGCGTTGTTAGCTATGGTTTTACTGGGGTGATATGGATATTACTAGAATAATGACTGGCGATGGTTGAGGACTATAGGTGCAAATAAACCTATAGCGGTTGCTTTGAACCTGCATTACACAGGCTTAATTGTGTCTGGAGTAAAACAGCTAAAGCTGTTTTACAAGTAATCGCTGTCTGTTTTCGCTTAACGGTGAGCAGTGACTCGTAGGCCGGAAAGCTTACGCATCCGGCATCAATGGTCGATGCGTAAGCTTTCTGCACTACAAACTTATGCGTTTTTAAAATATTCCAAAGTCATAAAGAGTGCTGCAATTGAGCGAGCTTCGGTACATTCGCCGCTTGCCAATAATTCATTAATATTGTTAAGCTTCCAAGGGATGACTTCCAATTCTTCGGGTTCATCACCGACTAATCTTTCGGCATATAAATCTTGAGCTAGAACAATTTCCGTACTATGCTCCAAATAAGAGGGGGCTAGCGATAGTGAGCTTAAATGATGCAGGTTTCTAGCACCATAACCGACTTCCTCTTTGAGTTCTCGGTTGGCGGCTTCAAAAAAGGATTCACCTTCATCCGTTTTACCTTTGGGTAAGCCGACTTCATAGCGGTGTACGCCTGCGGAATATTCTCTTATTAACAGTACCGTTTCAGCATCTAGCATGGGTACTATCAAGACAGCGCCACCAGGTTTGCCTCGTGCTAAGCGTTCATAATTGCGTAGCTCGCCATTACTGAACTGTATATCTAGTGATTCAATACGAAATAAACGGCTTTGAGCGATGGTGGTTCTTTTTAGAATGGTTGGTCTGTTAGGCATTGTGGTATTTTATTGGTTTTTCTTAAATTAACTATAACGCATCATGATGGATTGGCAAAAAATTGATACAGTTTTACTGGATATGGACGGCACCTTACTGGATTTGAACTTTGATAATCATTTCTGGAAAGAGTTTGTGCCACTAAAGTTCGCCCAATTACACAATATGGATCTAGGTTTGGCCAAGCTGCAATTAGAGCCTCAGTTCAAAAGCATGGAAGGGCAGCTGGAGTGGTATTGTTTAGATTATTGGAGTGAGGTCTTGCAGCTGGATATTGCTGGCTTAAAGCGAGAGCTTTCCGAGTTAATTGCTGTATTACCTCATGTGATTGATTTTTTAGAAAAGCTACAGCAATCCTCTAAGCAAGTGTTATTGGTAACTAATGCGCATCGTGATAGCTTAGGGTTGAAAATGGAAAAGACGTGCTTGCAACCTTTTTTTGATGGCATTATCAGCTCTCATGACTTGGGTTTACCTAAGGAACACGCGGGTTTTTGGCCATTATTACAACAGCGCCAAGCATTTAACAAAGAAAATACACTGATGGTTGATGATAGCTTGGCAGTGTTAACGTCAGCCCAGTTGTTTGGTATCGGGCATTTAATCTCTGTGAGTAAGCCAGATAGCCGGCAGCCCAAAAAACAGATCAGCGAATTTTGTTCTATTGAAGATTTTAGGGAGTTGATGGTCGGCTGGTAAATTTCTTGTGCTTGTCTGGGCTAGAACGCTTGCCTTGATGGTCGGCTTTAGGTTTAGGGGGTCTTCTTTTGGGTGTGATAACGTTTGCTAAAAGATCAGCGCTGATGGCGTTAACCGGAATTTTCTGGCCTATGTACGTTTCAATGTCCGGCATGGAATAGGCGTAATGTTCACAAATAAAACTAATAGCGATGCCACTGGCACCAAAGCGAGCGGTTCTGCCAATTCTGTGTACATAATCTTCTACATCTTGCGGCAGATCATAATTAATAACATGAGAAACATCGGCTATATGCAGACCTCTAGCCGCCACGTCGGTGGCAATGAGTAGCGTGATTTTATTATCCTGAAAATCAGCCAGTAGCCGTTGGCGCTTGTCTTGCGGTACATCACCACTGAGGGCCGCAGTTTTATAACCGTTGGCATTAAGGGTGTCGTCCAGTAATTCTGCGCAACGTTTGGTGTTGACAAAAATAATGCTGCGTTGCGGTTGATAATGGTTTAACAAGCCTATTAACAGCGGTATTTTTTGTTCGTTGGCCGGGCAATAGGCACTTTGTTGTATGGCCTTAGAGGTTACTTCTTCGGTTTCTATGCGTATAAGTATGGGGTTGTTCATGTGCTCATAGGCAAGTTCAGTGACTTTATAAGATAAGGTCGCTGAAAATAGCATGTTTAAACGCTGATCAGGTGCCGGCATACGTCGTAATAAATAGCGTATATCTTTGATAAAACCCAAATCAAACATACGGTCAGCTTCATCCATGACAGTGACTTGGATGTGATCCAGTGTAAAGGCGTTTTGTTTGTAAAAATCAATAATGCGCCCTGGCGTGCCGATGATAATATCAATATTGGTTTTTAAGGTATCCAATTGTTTTTGATAATCGGTGCCGCCATAAATCAATGCAAACTTTAAATTAAGATGCTTGCTCAGCGATAGCGCATCTTTATGAATCTGTATGGCTAATTCACGAGTCGGGGCAAGAATGAGTGCCCTAGGATTTTTAATGACTTCACTTTCGTCATTAATGAGATGTTGAAAAGTTGCCAGTAAAAAAGTGGCGGTTTTGCCTGTTCCCGTTTGCGCTTGTCCGGCAATATCTTTACTGCGCAACAATAAAGGCAAGGCTTTGTCTTGAATCGGTGTGCAATGATTAAAAGCAGCATCGTTTAATCCGAGCAGTATAGCGTCAGATAATTCAAGATTGCAAAAGCGTGTTTCAGTTAAATGAGTCGTATTCATAGGCTATAGCATAACGTAAAAATCAAATTGCTTGAAATTGATTGACTCAATAGGCTATCCCTCCTATAGTTTTGTTTTTTTATTTTTGGAGAAATAGTGTGAGCGATTCAGTTCTACATGTAAGTGATAGTGAATTTAACGAAACCGTTATTAAAGCTAGTGGACCTGTATTGGTTGACTATTGGGCAGAATGGTGTGGTCCTTGTAAAATGATTGCGCCAGTACTAGATGCCATTGCCGCAGAATATGCCGGTAAAGTAACGATTGTTAAAATAAATATAGATGACAATCCATTAACGCCGCAACACTATGGCGTGCGCGGCATCCCAACCTTGATGTTGTTTAAAGATGGCGAGGTGGAAGCGACTAAAGTAGGCGCGTTGACCAAAATAGAACTTGCCAAATTTCTTGATAGCAACATTTAAAAAGAGGTCTTATTATTCAGGCCGCTCATAAAAGTTGGACGGCTCTGAATACTTGATATATACTTCCCCCGTGCGATATTCTCGCCCAATCAATCATATCGTCTGATACTTACCCTCCGAATTCTAAATTCTATCCTATGTTGTTACGGTGTCCAGCCTAACTACTTTTCTCCGAGTTGTCTTTTTATGAATCTTACCGAGTTAAAACTAAAACAAATTAGTGAAGTTATCGAAATTGCTGAGTCCCTTGGGCTTGAGAATGTGGCTAGATCACGTAAGCAAGATTTGATCTTTGCTATTCTTAAAAAGCAGGCAAAAGCCGGTGACGACATTTCTGGTGATGGGGTTCTTGAAATTTTGCAAGATGGTTTTGGCTTTTTACGAACGCCGGGCTGTTCTTATTTAGCAGGTCCCGATGATATTTATGTATCACCCAGTCAAATTAGACGTTTTTCTTTAAAAACCGGTGATACGATTACCGGTAAGATTAGACCTCCAAAAGATAATGAACGTTATTTTGCAATGCTCAAAGTTGATCAGATCAATTTTGAATCCCCAGAGAATACTAAAAATAAAATCACCTTTTCTAATCTAACGCCTCTTTTTGCCAAGCAACGTTTTACTCTTGAACAAGGCAATGGCAGTAGTGAAGATTTAACCGGAAGAATTATTGATTTAATTGCACCGATTGGTAAAGGTCAGCGTGGCTTGATTGTCTCACCACCGAAAGCCGGTAAAACCATGATACTGCAAAGTTTGGCGCAAGCGATTGCAGAGCAGAATCCAGAGTGTTATTTAATCGTACTCCTAATTGATGAGCGCCCTGAAGAAGTGACCGAAATGGAGCGCTGTGTTCGAGGTGAAGTCATTTCCAGTACCTTTGATGAACCTGCAACTCGTCATGTACAAGTAGCTGAAATGGTTATTGAAAAAGCGCGTCGCTTGGTTGAACATAAACACGACGTGGTTATTTTGTTAGACTCGATTACTCGTCTGGCCAGAGCTTATAATACGGTGGTGCCTTCATCAGGTAAAATATTAACGGGTGGTGTTGATGCCAATGCCTTAGAAAAACCTAAGCGTTTTTTTGGTGCGGCTCGTAATATCGAAGAAGGCGGCAGTTTGACTATTATCGCTACGGCGCTGGTAGATACCGGGTCAAGAATGGATGAAGTTATCTATGAAGAATTCAAAGGTACTGGCAACATGGAGTTGCATCTGGATCGCAAAATTGCTGAAAAAAGAATTTACCCTGCTATCAATATTAATCGTTCCGGCACACGTAGAGAAGAGTATTTGGTTGATCCTGATACCCTGCAAAAAACCTGGATCTTACGCAAGATTCTTCAACCTATGGACGAAACAGCGGCTTCAGAATTTTTGATCGGTAAGCTAAAAGACTTCAAAACAAATGCTGAGTTTTTTAACTCCATGAAACGCTAGTTTTATAGGCTACCAACGTAAGGCTTAAACGTTCATCCTGCTATATGGCTGTCCTGAGTGCAGACTAAGGGCTCAGGGCGAACCGTTAAGCCTAGCAGGCTGTTCTGCCTTAAGTTGGTAGCTTTTTTATAGACCTTAGCGACGGCTTGCTTTTTTACCGATAATGCCCTTAGAGACTTGGCTATGACTGATCCTACTTTATTAATACATGCACTTATTTTAGGTATTGTTGAAGGATTGACAGAATTCCTTCCTGTTTCATCTACTGGTCATTTAATTCTAGTTGGGCAGTTGCTAGGGTTTAATGATGACAAAGGTAAGGTCTTTGAAATTGCTATTCAATTTGCGGCGATACTTGCCGTGGTTTGGGAGTATAGGGTGCGATTAGCTCATACGCTGCTCAGTGTAAGGACAGAAGCGAAGTCGATGCGATTGGCTATTAACTTAGTGGTTGCTTTTTTACCAGCCGCTATATTGGGTTTTCTGTTCTTAAAGCAAATAAAAGCTTATTTATTTAATCCTATAGTCGTTGCATCCGCTTTTATCATCGGTGGTTTTCTGATTTTGTGGGCTGAGCGTCGCCAGCATGTGGTTCATGCTGAATCTATCGATGATATGACATGGCGCGATGCTTTAAAAATTGGCTTTGCACAAGCGCTGGCCATGATTCCAGGAACATCCCGTTCGGGAGCAACCATTATCGGTGGCTTATTTTTTGGCTTATCTCGCCGTGCCGCCACTGAGTTCTCTTTTTTTCTCGCTATTCCCACCATGTTTGCTGCAACCTTATACGACGTCTATAAACATCGAGAGTTGTTCAGTATGGATGATATGGCGTTGTTTGTGGTCGGTGGCACAGTCTCGTTTATCAGTGCTTTTTTTGCCGTGCGCGGATTAATACGCTTTATTAGTCGACATGATTTTACGGTGTTTGCTTGGTATCGAATTATATTCGGCGTTCTGGTGTTGGTTTCTGCACAACTGGGCTGGGTCAATTGGGGCTTGCATTAAAGCCTATCTATTCTTGCGTAACGCGTTTCTTTTAGTAGGCTAATCCCCTCGTTTTTATAGATTGTTATCGGCCAAATACGCTAGCTGTACAACGGCCACTTAAAAATTTATCGTCCATTAACATACCGTTAACTTAAATGCGGTTACAATATTCCTTTTTGAATAAGGTGGGCTTGCTGTTGACTGAAAAAACTATTCGAATTGCTACGCGGCAGAGCCCTTTAGCATTATGGCAGGCAGAGCATGTCGCAGCCTTATTAGAGCAGACCTTTCCTGGTGTAAAGACCGAGCTAATCAAAATGATCACGCGCGGTGATAAAATCCTCGATGCACCTTTAGCTAAAATTGGCGGCAAAGGCTTGTTCGTTAAGGAGTTAGAGCAAGGTATGCTGGAAGGGGCTGCAGATATAGCCGTGCATTCAATGAAAGATGTGCCGGTTGAATTTCCGGTAGGTCTGCATTTAGCAGCGATATTAACGAGAGAAGACCCTACTGATGCTTTAGTGTCCAATCATTATTCAACACTCGCTGATTTACCTGCCAATGCCAAAATAGGTACGTCTAGTCTGCGTAGACAATGCCAGCTTAAAGAGCGCTTTCCTGACGCACAAGTCTTGCCTTTAAGAGGTAATGTCAATACGCGTTTAGCCAAGCTAGATGCAGGGGATTATGATGCGATTATTCTGGCATCAGCGGGATTGATAAGATTAGGTATGAGAGATCGTATCACACAGTCTTTAGATCCTTGTGATAGCTTACCTGCCATAGGCCAAGGCGCGATAGGTATAGAATGTCGTGTTGATGATCTAAAAATGAATGATATGCTGCAACGTTTACATGATCTTGACACGGGTTTATGTGTCAGTGCTGAACGTGCTATGAATGCCCGTTTGCAGGGTGGATGCCAAGTGCCTATTGGCGGCTTTGCTCAATGTATTAATGGACGGCTATTTATGCGTGGCTTAGTCGGTGATCCTGATGGTAGTGTGCTTTATCGAGCCGAATGCTGGGCTGAAGTCGGTGAGGCAGAGAGCATGGGGCGCAAGATAGCAGAGGATTTATTAGCTCAAGGTGCAGATAAAATTCTGCAAGCGTTACTGCTTGAGTAAGTCGTTACATGATGTGCGCGTCTTAGTTACTCGCCCTGCACATCAAGCTGAAAACTTATGCGCATTGCTTGAAGAGCAGGGCGCAGTCGCTATTCGATTTCCAACGCTAGCGATTGCTGCTTTGGACAATACGCAGGCCATACAAGCCAGCTTAGCGCAATGGACGAGTTATCAATGGCTTATATTTATCAGTGCCAATGCAGTAACTATGCACAGTTACTATTCAGATGATGATAAAATAAAAAAAATTAATTCGGTACACATTGCGGCAATAGGAAAAGCGACGGCAGAGGCTTTATTATGGGCCGGATTGCCAGTCGATTTAGTACCCGAACAGGGCTATAACAGTGAGGCACTGTTAGCCATGAAGGTCATGCAACAGATGCAAGGACAGCGGTGTTTGATCATTCGCGGTGTCGGTGGCAGAGAAGAATTAGCGACAAGCTTACGTAGTCGAGGCGCAGTGGTTGATTATCTGGAAGTTTATCAAAGGATAATACCCAGTAGTGACAGTTCATCGGTGAATTTACTACTGGCTCAAAACGAATTAGATGTTATAACGATAACCAGTGTTACAGCGTTGCAAAATTTATTAATCATGCTCGATGAGTCATGTCATCAGCGATTATTTTTGATACCTTTAATAGTTGTTAGCGATAGAATTCGGCACATAGCTGCCGACATAGGCTTTAAACGAATTGCAGTGACGAATAGTCCTTCGGATATGGCAATTCTTGAGACAGTAAAAATGTGTGTAACAGGGGGATTAGCGTGGCCGAATTGAGTGAACAAAAAGAACAAGAGCTGGGCGATAGTCAATCAGCCCGCCATTCGTCAAAAGGATTATGGTTTGGCGTTATTATACTGCTCATTATTATCGGACTTGCCGGTGCCGGTTTTTATTTCTTTTCGCAATTACGCGATAAGCAACAAGATCTAGGGGGCGAAGTTAAAGGTGAAATGTCCAAACAGATTGCCGACTATCAATCTCAGCTTGTTGCCATACAATCTCAGTTAGCGTCCTTAGAATCTAACGTGGCTGGTAAAGATAACCATTTTACCCAAACACTGGCTGATTTTTCTCAGCTACATAATGAAAAATTAGAAAGTACACGTAAAGAGTTAAATGAGTCTGTTATTCGTTTACAGCGTCAACTAGGAAAGACGCGCGGCGATTGGCTGATTGCCGATGCCGAATATTTACTCAGTGTGGCTAATGAACGCTTACATTTAGTCGGTGATGTTAGTACCACGCGTGAAGCCTTAGAAGCTGCTGATCAACGCCTTCGAGAAAGTGGCGATGCTGCAACTTTTAAAGTCCGTGAAGAAATTGCCAAAGAATTATCTCTCCTTAAAAGTATTGCGGTGCCTGATGTCGTGGGTATTTATGGATCTATACAAGCCTTGCAAGATAGGGTTGATAAATTAGCGTTGGTTTTGCCCTATACCGGTAAAACCTTGGCAGCACAAAAAGGCGCTAAACAGGCTTCAGAGCCTAATGCAAAAAGCCAAGGTCTACTTGATTCAGCAATCAGTCAGTTGCAGGATGCTGTCGTTATTCGACATACCGAACATGAAGTTAAAGAAATATTAACGCCAGAAGAAGCGCTATTTATTCGTGAACAATTAAGAGTTAAATTGGAAATGGTAAAAATTTCCTTGGTTCAGCGTAATGAAGCACTCTTTCAATCTAGCTTGGCGGATGTTAAGAAATGGACTCAGCAGAACTTTGCTAAGGACGCCGATGATAATAGCTTTCTGGCTGATTTAGAGCGCTTAAATATCACCAAGATCAGTAGCCAGCTACCTGATATCAGCTTATCTTTAAAAATGCTTAAAGATATAGCGACCTTAAGAGTCGAAACAGATAAAGCGATACAGCCATTAGACGCTATGGCTACGGGTAAAAAAGCGACAATGGTTGAATCTAATAAGCCGGTAGAAACCTTGGCTCCTGCGCTAGCCGTTGAGCCTACCAAATAAGAGAGTATTGATGAAAAAGTTATTTAATTTTCTAGGCTCCCTGTTTGCAACGATTGCCGTTGTATTGTTAGTTAATTACTGGTTACATAGCTTTGGTAATCCAGGCTATGTGATGATTGGTATTGGCTCTTGGTCGCTAGAGACCTCATTAGTCGTTTTTTCAGTGAGCCTAATGATGGGCTTCTTCGTGCTTTATCAAGTATTCAGAGTTTTAGGCTGGCTGGTTAGATTACCTGGGCATCTAAAAAGCCGAGGTAAAAATATTCGCTTTAATCGCTCTCAAGAAGCCTTGATTGCAGGACTCGTTGACTCAGTGGAAGGTAACTGGGAAAGAGCTGAAAATATTCTGATTAAACATGCCTCACACAGTGGCGCACCGTTAATTCATTATTTGACGGCAGCAAGAGCTGCACAATCTCGTGGCGCATTTGACAAAAGAGATGAATATTTAAAGAAAGCCACAGACCATGCGCCAGACTCCAGCCTGATTATAGGGCTTACCCAAGCCGAGCTTAATTTATCGGGTAATCAATTTGAGCAAGCCTTAGAAACCTTAACTCGATTGCATAGCATTGAGCCTACCCATGCCAATGTTTTAAAGTTATTACATCAAACTTATCAGCATGTAGGCGATTGGCACGGCATTAGAAAACTGATTCCCTCCTTACACAGCCAACAAATTTTAATGGAAGCTGAAGTAAAGTTGCTAGAGACAGAAACGTATAGTCAATTGCTAAAGCAAGCCGCCGCAACGGCTAACATTGACGATCTTAAAAGCTTATGGTTAGAAATACCTGTTTTCATAAAAACCATGCCTAGCATTGCCGCCATTTATTTTGCCGCTATGCTTTATGTGGGTGCCGACCATGATATTGAAGACGAATTGATAGAGACACTCTCTGGCCGTTGGGATGAGACTTTATTAGATTTGTTCGGTAGCTTGCAGTCCAATAATGTTGCCGCGCAGCTAGACAAGGCTGAAAAATGGTCTTATGTGCATCAGGACAATGCCGTGCTGCTAGCTGTTATGGGCAAGCTGGCCATAAAATGCGACGATACCTTTAAGGCTGAAAGTTATTTGGCTAAAAGTATCGCGGTAGAGCCTACTGTTCAAGCTTATCAATTGCTCGGTGATCTATTATTTGCGCAGGATGATAAAGATGGAGCCGGTCGCTGTTATAAAAATGGTTTAGAACTAGCGTCTAGCGAGATCATTAGTCGCATAGATAGACTGCCAAATTAAGACGTGACTGCGGTAAGTCGGGTTAGCGATAGCGTAACCCGACCTATTTTTTGTTTTGCATTGATCCCTTGTACAACTTGCAGACTACCAACTTAAGACGGGACGGTTTAGCTTAATCGTTCATTTTTAGATAGGGTTCTTCTAAGCGCAGACAAAGGGCGAAGGGTTAAGCCTAGTATCTGTCACGCCTTAAGTTGCTAGCCTCTTAGACTTAATCTTTCGCCCTTGGCCTTTCGTCTGGACTGAAAATGTCCCGCTTTAAGTTGGTAGTCAACTTGTAACACCTATCAGCACCTAAGCGTGTGGTTTCTCAAAAGCACTAACTCTTAGCTCCGGCCATTTTTTATTCATTTTTAGCCTATCTGATTCCTATGAAATCAACTGATCATACTATTGTTGGCCTTAACGTCAGCGCCTTATTGTTAGCGTGTTTGTTGTCGTTTTTGCTAGGTAGCTCTAGTGCATGGGCTAAAGATGTCATTAGTAAGACTGCGACTGTAGAGCTAAATAAAGAGGGGCTACAGGCAAAAATTGAGGCTATCAATAGCCGGCAAGGCTTGGATGAGGCACTAAAATCAAAGATATTGTCAGTCTATCAAGCAGCACAAGATAACTTAAACAATAGTGAGAACTACAAAGCGCGTGCTATTGATTTTAATGTCGCCATTAAGGAAGCGCCTGAGCAAACTAAGAAACAGCAAAAAGACATTGAGCAAATAACGGTTAAGATCGCCAAACAAAAAGCTGAAGATTTTGATAGGATTCCCACTGAAGAACTAGAGCAACGGCTGATTATTGAAAAAGGCAAAATCAGTAATTTAGATGAGCTGCAAAATAAGCAAGAAAGTGAGTTACTACTACAACAATCACGTCCACAACTGATACGCACTGAAACAGTGCTTGCCAAACAAGACATAGAAAACTCACAAAAAAAATTAACCCTGCCAGCCGATGGCGCCATTACTACTTTAGAGGCCGAGGCTAGACTAGCCTATTTAAAAACGCTAATTGACGCGCGTACAGCCGAGTTAAAGATGCTAGATATAGAGGCTATTAGTAACCCGTCTCGCGTTGAATTACTTAAAGCCGAATCGAGACTGCTGGAATTGCAAAAGAATGCGCTGATTCCCGTCATTACCAGCATAGAAAGTTTGTTAACAGAGCGCCGTCAGCAAGCCGCGCAAACCATGGAAAATGCCCTGAGTCAGACAGAGAGTGAATTAGCAGGAAAGCACCCACTGATTCAAAGCTACACCCGAGAAAACATTCAATATAGCCGTGACTTACAAGCCATAGCCAGCAAAATTGATAGCTATACCGAGCAAAAAACCAAGCTTGATCTACAAACCAGCGATTTAGATAGTGAGCTTAAGAGTGCAGAAAAGAAAATCAGCTTGGCTGGTTTAAGTCCTGCGCTGGGTAAAATACTCCGTGAGCAACGTCGCAATATCACTAGTCAAGATCAGTTTAAGCTGCAATCCGAAACGATCCAAAACGAAACTGCCATCACCAGTTTAGAGCAATTTAAAATTGAAGATCAGCTAAAGCAGTTATCAGATATTGATGCCAAGCTCAAAGACATCATGGATCAACAAGTCGATCATCAGTTGCCCTCAGATCAGCGCATGATGATACAGGCAGAATTACGCGTCTTATTGAATAGCCAAGATGATTTGTTGAATAAATTATCAGTCGATTACAGTGCTTATTTACGGACTCTAGGCGACTTTGATTTTGCTAGGCAACAAATGGCCGTTATCGCCACCAAATTTGCGCTATATCTGGATGAAAACTTATTATGGGTTAAAAGCTCAGACCCTATCAATATTCATTATATTGCCAGTCTTTTCCATTCGACGCAGTGGTTATTGTCACCTGTAAACTGGATGTCTTTAATTAAAGATAGCTATCGCATGGTGCAGCAAAGTCCTTTCTTGATAACGTTCGGTGTCTTAAGTTTAGTGCTGCTGATGCTCTATGAAACCGAAGCTAAGAAACAATTAGCACTTATCGCGGTTAAAGTTGAAAAGCTATCAACGGATAATTTTTACTACACCTTACAGGCGCTGATCTATACGTTAATTTTGGTCTTACCCATACCTTTGTTAAGCTATTATTTAGGTTGGTTTTTGAGTAGCAGTTTACATGTCAGTGATTTTAGTAAAGCCATAGGCGAAGGCTTGCAAAGCAGCGCTTTTCCGCTCATTTTCTTACAGTTTTTTTATCATCTATTTGCAGAGCGGGGCATTGCCCGTAGTCATTTTCAATGGCCAAAAGCGACGGTTAGATTATTACGCCGCCAATTTTCTTGGCTGCGTTTTATAGCCATCCCCGCTGCTTTTATTATAACCTGCACCTTAGCGTCGCGGTTTTCAGTACATAGTGACAGCATTGGTCGCTTGGCGTTAATTGTATTACTACTAGCTATTGGCGTGTTCTTTGGGGTGTTATTAAAGCCTAGCAGTGGCATTTTATCGGCCTCCATGAGGCAGTATTCTGAAGGTAAGCTGAATAAATTACGCTATATTTGGTATCCAGTCGTTATCTGTTTGCCGCTGGTGATCATTGGTTTTGCAGCGGAGGGCTATTACTTAAGCGCGTTGGAATTGCAGCAAAAACTGATTATCAGCTTACGCTTAGTTTTTCTGGCGGTTATTATTCATGCCCTAGTCTTTAGATGGTTGACTTTAATTAATCGGCAGTTGGCGCTTAAAAATGCTCAGAATAAACGTAAAGCTGCCCTGTTATCGGCTAAACATCACAGTGCCGGAGGCGATGACCCGGTGTTGCCGGTTGATGAGCAATTACTAGATATTCCGAAAATAAATGCCCAAACTATACGTCTATTGAATGTTTTTATCATGTTAAGTTTAGCGATAGGTTTCTGGATGATCTGGAAGAATATTCTGCCAGCCTTTTCCTTTTTAGAGCATATCGAGCTTTGGCAGCATAAGGTTAATATCGATAATCAAGAAAGCTATGAGCCTATCACCTTAATTAATCTGCTGCTGGCAGGTCTGTATCTATTTATTACCGTGGTTTCGGTACGCAATTTTCCAGGATTGATGGAACTCATACTGTTCAGGCGTATAGCCATAGAGGCCGGTGGTCGTTATGCGGTTAATCAATTAGCAAAATATGTGTTATTGACTATTGGCTTTATTAGTGTGGCTAATGAGCTAGGTGGTAGTTGGTCACAGGTGCAGTGGTTGGTTGCAGCGCTCAGTGTGGGGCTAGGTTTTGGTTTACAAGAAATATTTGCCAACTTAGTCTCGGGGATTATTCTCTTATTTGAGCGGCCTATACGGGTCGGCGATACCGTCACCATAGGCGATATTACCGGTATAGTCAGTCGCATACAAATGCGTGCAACTACGCTCATTGATGCTGATCAGAAAGAGCATGTCGTGCCTAATAAAACCTTTATTACCAGCAAATTGGTTAATTGGAGTCTTTCCAATGCCATTACTCGACTCGTTATCCCCGTGGGTATTGCCTATGGTTCTGATGTCGATCTTGCTCATAAAATCATGCTAGATACCGTCATGTCTATGCCTTTGGTACTTGCAGATCCCGCGCCTAGTGTCGTCATCGTCGGTTTTGGTGAATATGCCCTTAATTTTTCCATACGAATTTTTGTTAGTGAATTGGTGAATAGAATGCCCGTCACCCACGAAGTCTACCGACTCTTAGAAATTGCTTTGCGAGAACATAAAATAGAAATTCCCGTTCCACAACGGGATATTCATATACGTTCCTCAGTGATGGATGTGAATATTTAAGGGACTAAGTGCCTACAATGGTTACTGCTATAAACCGTCACTAACACGCTTTGTACACTTAGCCCAGACAAACGGGGTAAGGTCTTGTACAATATCAACAGTTTAAACTTTAAAGAGACCAAGACATTGAGCGCACAAAAACCAGATAGCTTAAATTATAAAAGTGCCGGCGTTGATATTGCCGCAGGTAATGAATTAGTTGAGCGCATCAAGCCTATTGCCGCAAGAACTAGAACCGCAGGCGTTATGGCAGGCTTAGGCGGCTTCGGTTCAATGTTCGAATTGCCCTTAGATCGTTATCAGCAACCTATTTTAGTTTCAGGCACCGATGGTGTCGGTACCAAGTTAAAGTTGGCCATAGATTTAGGCATACATGATACCGTGGGTATTGATTTAGTCGCGATGTGCGTTAATGACATTATTGTGCAAGGTGCTGAACCTTTATTTTTTCTGGATTATTTCGCGACGGGTCATTTAGAGGTCGATACGGCGGCCGCAGTCATTGAAGGTATCGGTAAGGGCTGTGAATTAGCCGGTGCGGCTTTAGTCGGTGGTGAAACCGCAGAAATGCCTGGCATGTATGCCGATGGTGAATATGATTTGGCCGGTTTTTGCGTCGGTATCGTCGAAAAAGCTAAAGTCCTAGATGGCAGCAAAGTCAAAGTCGGTGACAAGCTGATCGGTATTGCTTCTTCTGGCCCACATTCTAATGGTTATTCTTTAGTTCGTAAGATCATAGAGCATAGTCAAGCCTCCTTGACTGATGACTTTAACGGTGAAACTTTAGGTAAAACCTTATTAACACCAACTAAGATTTATGTTAAATCGTTATTAGCCTTATTAGAAAAAGTCCCTGTACATGCGTTTGCCCATATTACCGGCGGCGGTTTAACCGAAAATCTACCGCGCGTATTACCTACCGGCATTAATGCCGCGATAGATTTATCGTCATGGGCTTTTCCTGATATTTTTGTCTGGCTACAAGAGCAAGGCAATGTCGCCTTGGCCGATATGTTGACCACGTTTAATTGCGGTATAGGCATGATCGTTTGCGTAGCCGCAGAAGATGAAGCCGAAACCTTAGCAACGTTACAAATCTTAGGTGAAACGGTTTATGTGATCGGTGAACTGATAGTCGGTGATGGCCAACCGGTTGTTATTTATAGCTAAGAAATGTGCATAAAATAATGTAATCAAGTAACTGCTAGTCCCCTTTGTGGTTATCAACTTAAGACGGGACAACGCGGCCTCGCAAATCGCGGGACGACTTATCGTCGCCCGATATTTCAACCTTCAATAATCCTCATTGTCACAATGCCGGTCGGGGCTTGCAAGCCATACGCATCAAGCTAAGCCCATCACATTGCAATGATGACAATGCCGGTCGGGGCTTGCAGCCCCGACCGAAACGTTTAGATGCACCCAAACGGCGCTATATAAGCAAAAGTAGGGCTATTTCTTCGGTGATCTTTCAAAGATAATGGCAATATCAAACGTTTGAGACGGGGTTATAAACCCCGTCTCGCGAGTATTGCAATAAAACAGCTGAAGCTGTTTTACTCCAGACCAATGTCGGGCGGGGGTTATACCCCCGATCGAAACGTTTAGATGCACCAAAACGGCGCTATATAAGCAAAAGTAGGGCTATTTCTTCGGTGATCTTTCAAAGATAAT
>CAIVYW010000488.1 GCA_903910205.1 uncultured Methylococcaceae bacterium
GATCTAAACGCTCTATTGAATAGGTTGTGGTGGCGGGGGCTTTGGGCATTTTTCTAAACCTGAAATGTTGTAGTCTGTTGTAATCTATGGTGTAAGTTTAAATCAAATTTCCAGGTAGATATAGCCGCTCAATGTAAGTAGTTTGAGCTAAAAATTAGATATTTTAAGGGGAGGGCGGCAATGTCAAATGAATAAAGAAAAATGCTAATTTGTTCTGCGTTGGACGGTCACTCATGCAAAAAGCGATGTGTCGCGTCGCTTGAGTTGATGTTGTTTTACTACAACGCTATGCCGCTACAGGTAGCCATTTACAAAAAACGTAGGCTAATGGTGGTTTTTTTGTATAATCAAACGCTTTACCAATGACTATATTCAATGCAGACACCCTTTAAAACCATAGGTATCATCGGCAAACTGAGCGATGCTAGTATTGCTGGAACCTTAACAGGGCTCTATACCTATTTAATCGCGCATGGATATGACGTTTACGTCGCTGAAGATAGCGTTAGTTTTATCAATAGTCCTGCAGTGTCGGCCTGTTCCTTAGAAACCTTGGGGCATTATTGTGATTTGGTCATTGCTGTCGGTGGAGATGGTACTTTTTTAGGTGCGGCTAGAGCTATCGTTGCCTATGATATTCCTTTAATAGGTATCAATTTAGGGCGTCTGGGCTTTTTAGTCGATATATCACCTAGCGAATTGCCTGGTAAATTGCATGAAATGCTGCAAGGTCATTACACGGAGGAAAGACGTTCACTGTTACGCGCTAAAATTATCCGTGATCAGCAAGTTATACATGAAGAAACTGCTGTTAATGAAGTGGCTATTCATCGTTGGGTAACGCCCAGCATGATCGAAATTGTGACTAAAATAGATAATGTATTTTTAAACTCACAGCGCTCTGATGGCTTAATCATTTCAACGCCTACCGGTTCTACTGCCTATTCGCTATCGGCCGGTGGCCCAATACTGTATCCTTCATTAGACGCCCTGGTTTTAGTGCCATTAAATCCACATACCTTATCGAATCGTCCCATAGTGATACATGATTCTGCTGAGATTGAAATTAGCTTTTGCCAAACCAAGCAAATCAATGCCTTGGTGACCTGTGATCATATTGAGATACCTGATGTGTTAATCAGTGATAAGATTCTGATTAAGAAAGATCCTATACCGATTAGAATTTTGCATCCTGAAGGCCAAGACTTTTTTCAAATCCTCAGGAATAAATTAAACTGGAGCAGTGGTTACCACAGTTAATTCTTATGCTATTAAACCTGACTATTATTGATTTAGCCGTTGTTAAAAGCTTGGATCTCGATCTGGAAACCGGCATGTCGGTGCTAACCGGTGAAACGGGTGCAGGGAAATCTATTTTATTAACGGCACTGGGTTTAGCCTTAGGCGATCGTGCCGATTCAGGTTATGTAAGACCTCATTGTCAGCGTGCCGAAGTTAATCTGGAGTTTGATTTAGCCGATGCGCCTAATGCCCTGCAATGGTTAAAAGATAATGAACTGGATAATGAGCAACATTGTTTGATTCGACGCATCGTTAATCAAGAGGGTCGCTCTAAAGCCTATATCAATAATCGTCCAGTGACATTGCAGTATTTGCAAGAGCTGAGTGAAAAGTTGGTTGAAATTCATGGTCAACATGCTCATTTAACCTTACTTAATCCTGATGAACAGCGGCGTTTATTAGATGCTTATGCCAAGCATCAACCATTATTAGATCAAGTTAATCATTGCTATCAACAATGGTTATCGGCGCATAAAGAATTGTCTGCTCTGATTAAATCTGGCGTTGATCAAAATGAGCGTGAAGAGTTTTTACGTTATCAATTAGACGAGTTACAGGCGTTAAATTTGACGTCTTTTAATTATGCGGCTTTGTCAGAAGAACACAGTAAACTCGCTAATTTTGGACATATACTAACGACTGGGCGTGCTCAAGTTGAATTACTTTATGACAGTGATCAGCAATCCGTTAATCAAATGCTGAGTCATAGTGTCACTGAATTAAATCATATTGCTCGTTATGCTCCAGAATTAAATGACATTTGTGCGTTATTGTCAGAAGCTCAGATTTTAACCGAAGAAGCAGCCTTACAATTACGGCGTTTTTTGGAATCTCAAGAAGCAGATCCTCAGCAGTTGGAGCATATTGAGAATCAAATTGGCGTGATTCAAAATTTGAGTCGCAAACATCATGTTACGCCAGATCAGTTACTTGATGTTGTTAATAAATTAAATACTGAATTAGATAACATAAGCCATAGTGGCGAGCGCATTGCCACTTTAACGAAAGAAACGGTAGCGTTAGAGCAGCAATACCAACAATTTAGTACGCAATTATCAGAGCAACGGCATGTAGCTGCGCAGAAATTACAAAGTCAGATTTCGGTGATGATAAAAGAACTAGGTATGCCCCAAGGCGAGTTCTTGGTCGCTATGAGTAGTCTTGATACGGCTACTCCTAAGCTTAATGGCAAGGATAAAATCGAGTTTCTAGTTAGTGCTAATGCTGGTCTGCCTGCCAAACCCTTGGCTAAGGTGGCTTCAGGCGGTGAATTATCACGTATCAGTTTAGCGATACAAGTCACTACGGCTAATGATAAAACCACACCTACACTCATATTCGATGAAGTAGATTCCGGCATAGGAGGTGGGGTTGCTGAAATTGTAGGACAAAAATTGCGCAGTTTAAGTCAATATCGACAAGTGATGTGTGTTACTCATTTGCCACAAGTGGCAGCGCAAGCGCATCATCATCTTTATGTGGAAAAAAATAATAAATCCGATATCACCTCTTCTCAGGTTAGGTTATTGCAAAATGAAGAGCGTGTTGAAGAAATCGCTAGAATGCTAGGTGGAGTTACGATGACCGCCAACACTCTGGCCCACGCCCAAGAAATGTTAAGTCTAGGAGTAAAACAGTCTTAATACCCATGTTGTGATGCATCATGAAGATCACGGCTATTCATTTTTTCGGGTTAACTATAGGTTTTAGCCATTGACGTTGTGTTGTCGTGAGTGGCCACTTAAGCCTGTAGTGTTTATCCGTTGATAGTTTTGAGCTTTATGGATTATTTGTAAATCATTAATCAAAGGAATATACAATGACTCGATTTCCAGCCGAATGGGAAAAACAATCTGCCATATTAATCGCTTGGCCCCATAAAAGCGGTGATTTTGGCCATCATCTTGATGCTGTAGAGCAAACTTACAGCGTGATTGCCGATACGATTACCCAATACCA
>CAIVYW010000489.1 GCA_903910205.1 uncultured Methylococcaceae bacterium
GAAATAGCTCGTAAATTCGTTGTGCCAACTGTCGACTGATGCCGTCCACACTGCAAAGCGCATCCACGCCTGCGCATGAAATACTTTGCAATCCCCCAAACTGTTTTAATAAAAGCTGCCGCCTCTTTGCGCCTAATCCTGGAATTGTTTCCAACACCGATTGTTTGGCTACCTTGCCACGACGCTGACGATGCCCTGTTATTGCAAATCGATGCGCTTCATCGCGGATATGCTGAATTAACAACAAACCACTCGCCCCGGCATTTATATTTATCGGCTGCTCTTGGTCGACCAAAATCAGCTTCTCCATACCAGGCTTTCTATCAGGCCCCTTTGAAACGCCGACTATCATAACATTATTTATGTCTAATTCAGCTAATGCCTTTTGCGCTTCCGATACCTGACCCTTACCACCATCAATAAAGAGTATGTCTGGTGCCTCATGCTCACCTTGTTTTAAACGCTTAAATCGTCGATAGACCGCTTGATGTATCGCCGCATAATCATCGCCGCCGGTAATGCCGGTAATATTAAAACGTCGATAAGCGGACTTTATAGGCCCTTCTCTATCAAAAACCACACATGATGCAACCGTCTGCTCACCTTGAGTATGACTAATATCAAAGCACTCCAGGCGTTTAGGCAGGTCTTTACAAGCCAACTCTTCTTGTAAACTTAAAAATCTTGCATAACAACCCTGTTTATCTGCGAGCTTTCCTAATAAAGAATTTTCAGCATTGGCCTGGGCCATTTGCAACCATTTTAAACGCTCACCTCTGACTTTAGCAGAAATCATCACCGTATGCTGAACCTTAGCGGTTAACACTTCGCTTAATAACGCCGATTCTTCTAGCTCATGACTGACAATCAATTCACAAGGGGCTGGCTTATCCAAATAATATTGAGGAATAAAAGCCTGAAGCACCGAAGCGGGGTCATGACTATCCGTCATTTTTGGAAAATAAACTTTATTGCCCAAATGCTGACCGTTACGTATAAAAAATACCTGTACACAAGCAATAGTAGCCTTAGTCGCGCAAGCAATAATATCGACATTCCCCCTTTCGCCACTCACAAAATGTTTTTGTAGTACTGAGCGTAAACTGGCAATTTGATCGCGATAAATAGCCGCTTGTTCAAAATCAAGTTTAAGTGCCGCCTGCTCCATATTAATAATGAGTTGATCAATCAGCAGACTGCCCTTACCTTCCAAAAATAGGATGGTACTGGCTACATCTTGGGCATAGCGTTGTTTATCAATAAGGCCCACACAAGGCCCACTGCAACGTTCAATTTGGTATTGTAGGCAAGGTCTAGTTCGATTGCTATAGACCGTATCGTCGCATTGCCGAATAGGAAACAATCGTTGCAATAGCTTCAAGCTTTCTTTAACCGCTCCGGTACTAGGATAAGGGCCAAAATAGCGGCCCTTTTTGTTTTTTGCACCACGGTGTAAGGTGATCTGAGGAAAATCTTGCTCACTAGACAAATAGACATAGGGAAAGGAACGATCATCACGTAAACAGATATTATAACGTGGCTTATGGCGCTTAATTTGCTGACACTCTAGCAATAAGGCTTCACCTTCAGTGTGAGTCACCGTGATCTCTATCGCAGCGACTTTAGTGACCATCACTTGCTGCTTGGTCGATGCGGTTTGTTTTCTAAAATAGCTAGAAACGCGGTTTTTAAGATTCTTAGCCTTACCGATATAGATAATCTCACCCTGAGCATTGATCATGGTGTAAATACCGGGACGTGTTGTTAAGTTTTTTAAAAAAGCTTCGCTATCAAAATCATTTTCGATACTTTCGATAGACACGTTTCATCCTAAGCTATCTTTATTATGGTTAGCTAAAGCTTAAACCATGTCACTCGTTTACCCAAATTCAGATTCACTAACAAACCCGATTGCAAGAACGCATCCAGTGCCTGTTCATGCTTCAAGCGACGATCTTTAACTTGATACAGGCGACCTTTATGCGTTTGTGTTTGTCCAAAAGACTCGCCCTGCTCTATCCTATGCAGCAATTCTGCAAAAACATGAGTGCTGCTTCGCACCGCACGCCAAAATAAGGTGAGCTCATCATCACTGATTTTAATCTTAGGTGAAACATGAGCGATGATATTACCGGTGTCAATACCGGCATTAATATAATGCACCGTGCAACCCACTTTTTCTGGCTCCTGATTATAGAGCGCCCAAAAAGTACAATCAGCGCCTCTATAGTCAGGAGATAAACCGCCGTGTAAGTTAATAATACCTAAGCGACCTTTTTCTAATAAAGCCCCTTTAAGCAAAGACGTACCAAACACTATAATTAAATCTGGTTGATAACGATCTATCAACGCAATAACATCGGGATGATTAATGTGCGAAACCTCTACCCTAAGCTCTGGATGAGTTAAATGCGGCAAGCTATCTGCAAAAAAGAATTCAGCTTCTTTATGGCCTTTGTAGCGCTTACGATCACGTATCCAACGATTTAGTTTGCACCATAAGTTGGTCGGCTTTAATAACAGCTTAATTATTTTCATAACAGGAGCGTCATGCCCGCTTTCTTGAATAATCGCTAAAGGCTTACAGGCTTTAGCGACTTGATTTGCAAAATATAGATGTCTAGGCGATTGCCCACAAAGAATGATGGCTGTAAGTTGTGACATAAGTAGGTATAAAATTATTCAGGAATATTAATAGGCGCCATTTTAAGCATTAAGGCATCGGCAAAGAATTTCGCGGCCCAATTGGGGTATTCAAACATCGAGTACCTACCCCAAATGGGCGCAGATCCCGCAATCGCACCTCTTTGATAAGCATATTTTGCAGTGACGTGATGATTGGACTTTATAAAATCAAGTCCACGAACAACCGGCAGCTTCAACTCATCAATGCCTTGAGTATCAATAAGTCGCTGCCAAATAATACTCATTTGAGCCAAGCCAGTGAGACAGCAATAATGAGCTTTAGGCACCCAGTTATCGGCATAAACACCAGCCAACCAACCATCGTCTCGTTGTTGTGCCGCTTGCGCTTGCGCTGCCTTAATAGCCGCATTAATCATTGCTTCATTATCCAGTAATAAACCACTCTCTAATACGCCACGAATAGCATAAGCAATATTATGCGTAAAGGGCAGACCCTTTTCTGTAAACGCATTGGTTTTAAACCAACCAGAGCCCGTCTGCTGGGTTAATGCCCAATGGATATTTTTAATCGCAGCCGCTACCAAGGCTTTTTCATTAGCGAGCAGACCCGTGCGAAGCAAGGCCCATGCAGAGCGGGTATTATAAGTATGAGGCGTATCATTATGAACTGAGCGTCGCCAGCAACCGTCGTCATCTTGCTGCAACACCATCCAGCGCCCAGCCCTAACAGCAGCCTCCAAGCACTCATCACGACCAAAAGCCAAAAACCCTGCAATCATCCCGTGCATAATTTGCCCCGTATTAAAAATAACGGGCTTACTGCCTATCTCACCAAAATGACCAGGGAATGAGCCCGTGGCATTTTGTAGTGATAACTCCCAATCGACAATACGTGCCGCTCTTGTTATTAGCTCAGGATCAGCCAACACTTTTGCGGCAGCAAGCAAGGTTTCAATAATATAACCGCTGGTTTCAGGATAGCTGGGCAACCAGCCATCTTCAAAACTCCAGCCAGCAGAAACCCCCCCTTCATCGACATGACCCAGACGCTGATCTTGAGCTAGGCAGATCCAAGCGATGACGGCCTTAAGATGATCTTGGTCAGCCAGTAGCGGTTGTTTCGATAAGCGCGTTAAATCATCGACTATCAAGGCAAGATGCGCAGGTCGCCACGGCTTATAACGTAAGGGTAATTGTATTAATCGGCTTAATAACATAATTAAATTAGAATGACATAAAAGATAGATAAACAGGCTAGTAAAGCGTAATAATAACCCCCCTAATTTTATAAGGAATTACATCGTTCCCACGCTCCGCGTGGCAATGTATCCTGCATCGCTCCAGCGATGCGTGACGCAGAGCGTCACTGCCCACAGTTAAGAGAAAATAGTAAAAACTTGGAGTGTTGAGCTTCAGCTATTGCGTTTTAAAACAGCTGAAGCTGTTTTACTCCAGGCACAGATTACTTAACTGTGGGCAGTGACGCCGGAGCGTGGCAACGATAAGAAACTGTTCTGCCTTAAGAAGGTCGCCAACAAAACCATTAAAGAGATAAAGACACCTTTGAAACAACCTGACGCATTTTCCCTGAAACTTCCGGTAGAATTTCGTTAACGAGCTGTATATGAGTGATGCAGGCATGACCAAAGCGAGCTCTGAATTTATCAGCAATCATCACTACCCCCTCAGAACGCCAGTGCTCATTGCAGACCACTAAAATCTCAAAGTCATTAATAAACTGCTGAATGATTTTAAAGTGTTCTATACCTGGCGTTTCACGCAACACATAAATGGCCGCTAAGGCATGAATAATAGAACCATCTTCATGGATTAAAAAATCAGTGTCACGACCTAAGACCTCATCTAGTACCTGTAGACCTCTACCCTCTTTATCAAGATCAGCGGATAATCTGACCTTATCGCCAGTGCGATAACGTATAAAGGCTTGGGCTTCAGAACACAGCCCTGTCATGACCGCCTCGCCGACGTCACCGACCTTAACGGGCTGACCATAGTCATCCAGCACTTCCAGCAAAACACTCTCATTCATTAACAGCAGTTGCTGATGACTATTTTCATGCGCAGTAAAGCCAATATCTCGACTACCATATTCATTAGCAACGGGGACTTTAAAAACCTCCGTAATTAACTGCCGTTGTTCAGGATACAAAGGCTCGCCGGTCGTACAAACTACTTTTAATGCCGGCAAATGCAGACTACGTTGATTTTGTTTAGCAAACTCAGCCAATAAAGCCACACTACTGGCATAGCCGTAAATACAGCTAGGATTAAAGCGCTGTATCATCGACAAATACGAGCTCATGGTACTGGGTGACATAGCAAAAGCATTTAAAACCAGTTGATTAAGCAGACGATCACGTATCGTCTTAATTTTATCGGTTTTATTCAACTCAACAGGTGCGCCCCATAAATAGACTTCCCGATCACCTACATTAACTTGCCACCAGCGTCTAGCGCGTATACGTCCAGCAGCATCAGAGGCTTGCCTAGAGCGTCCATATCTAAAGATCAACGGCGCTCCGCTAGACCCGCCCGTGGTATAACGAAAAGAACCGCCGGGCACCTCTTCCCAAACCATAGCAGCCCCCCGTTGCTGAGCATCGGCTTTAGTCATCGTCGGTAGTTTTCTTAATTCATCAAAACTTAGCGCATCAAGATTCATACCTGAGCTGGCAATACGCTCGGCATGCCAAGGACTATGTTGCTGAGCAGATAACAACAACGCCTGTAACTTTTGCAATTGCAACGCTTCAAGCTCGGCTCTGGACAGCCACTGTGACTTTTCCAAGGCCTGCAAATAAGAAAACGTAGGTCTATTCAACAACGATTCTTGTAACGGATAAATAAGTTGTCGTGATAAAAAAGGGGTCATAAAAAGGGTGATCGCTTATGGCAATAGTTGATGATATAGCGCTTGTATTTGCTCAGTATGATGAGCAATGGTAAAGGTCTCTAAAGCATGTACACGCGCCTCATGGCCTAGCTGCATAGCCAGCGCTGGATTTTTATAGAGTTGCTCAATGGCTGCTGCCAAGGCCTGCGCATCATTAGCTGTAAACAACAAGCCCGTTTTAAGATGCTCGATCATTTCGGCGGCTCCCCCATGGCGCGGCCCAATTAACGGCCTGCCCATTGCCATCGCTTCAATAACAACGGTACCTAAAGGCTCAGGACTTGTTGACGCGGACACTACCACATCTAGCCCCATGTAAACTTGCTCCATAGCCGGTACATGGCCGGTAAACTCTATCAGCTTATCCAACTGTTCTTCACTGACACGAAGGCGCAACAAGGCTTCATAAGCCACACACTCATCAGGTGTGCCGCCTATGATGAGCATTTTCAAATTAGGAATCTTATCGCGTAACAGCATCGCCGCCTCTAAAAACAGCTCCTGACCTTTCCATGGAATTAACAATCCCACCAAACCCACCACATAAGCATCGACCGGAATAGCATAGCGCTGCCTAAACTTATAACCATCGTCCTCTAGGTCTAAATACTCCAAAGCAAGGCCGTCATAAATCACGGTGATTTTTTCAGCAGGCACTTGCAAGGTCTCCTGCATACTTTTAGCAATCCACTGAGACACCGCAACAAAATGCGTAGGCCAACGATAAGCATAAGTCATGAGCTTTGAGCCCTTTTGATCGCCACGCACATGACAGACAATAGGAATATGCAATAGCTTACCGACTAATAAAGCGGCACGATTACAGAGTGGCTCATTATTAGCATGAATTAGATCGGTCTTAAATCGCCACGCTGTCCATAGCAACTGTAGAAAAAAAGGCAGAAAGTTAACGATATCGTCTAGCCTTGCCAACACTTGATTTAACAGCCACGACAAACCGGGAATAGATCGTAGTACTTGACTAGCGGCTAACTGAGCACGTAAACCCACGACATCAATATGCCGATCAATAATAGGCCGCCACGGCGCTTCATTAGGAATATCTTGATAAGGTAAATCTTTTCGCCCCGTAATCACCAATGGATTAAATTGTCGCCTATCCAACTGCCTGACTAAATGGCGCAAACAAATAATAGCGCCGCCATAACCGATGCCATTTTCTACATAAAGAATATTTTTTATCCTAGTCGTCATAACACCTATACTCCATTTAAAATTATAAATTAACTACCTAAGACAACACCCTTAAACGGACGTGATTAAAAGTGCGTAACCTACGAACTTCAGTTCAGCGTTTTAAAACAGCTGAAGCTGTTTTACTCCCAGCACATAAATTATTAACTTAGGAACGAGCACGAAATAATGTCAAGTACCCTCCAACTCCCCCCTTTGACAAAGGGGGGAGTTGGAGGATTTTAAAAATCATAGTTGCCGAAGTGTGTGGTGCTCATTCCTTATTGGCCATAGCCCTTAACCTGCTTTAATAACACTAAGCAGCTAGCAGGCAGACAAGCGGCCAAGCCATAAACTAAGGCGCGGCTAGTCAGCGCTTCTCGAAAACTCGCCACACTCGCCCATCGTGCCTTCTGGTACTCTTTCAAATTAAAATGCCAATAGGCGACAGCCGCATAAGCGTCGGCAACTAATCTATCGGGCTTTAAGCCGTGTTGTTGCAAGGGCAAAGAGATACTTTGCCTTAATGACTGCATCACCTTAACTCTATCGGTCAACATTAATGCGGTCGCGTGTGTGGCATTATGATCATGAAGTCGGCGTAACATCAGTATCTCTGGCAAACAACTCATCGGATAGTAAGCGGCTATTTTTGCCCATAGCTCCAAGTCTTCGCCATAATGTATGGTTTCGTTAAACAAGCCTACAGCCAACAAGGTATCTCTACGCACTAACACCGTACCCGTAGGTATAAAATTTTTATGTAACAACTTAGTCAACGCACACACTATCGGGCGACCCTGATCTAATACATAGCCTGCCAATAACTCATGTTTATCTAGCACAGAAGGCGTCAACAAGGTATTAGCCTGATCAATCTCAGCCATATCACCGGCGATTAAATGCAGCTCAGGATAGCGAGCCAAGGTAGCTAATTGTTTTTTTATTTTATCGGCGGTCCATTGGTCGTCGGCATCTAAAAAGGCGATCCAATCACCCTCTGCCATTTTTATACCCTGATTTCTTGCCGAAGCAGGGCCACGATTTTCTTGTTTATGGTAACGAATAGTGCCAGATAAGCCTTGCACAACGGCTAAGGTGTTATCGCTAGAGCCATCATCAACCACAATAATTTCATAAACCGGAATACTCTGTTTGAGTATGCTAGTGATTGCCTCTGCAATAAAATCAGCGCTGTTATAAGTGGGAATAACGGCAGAAATTTTCATCATAAAACCTAGACACTATCGTGAATATCGACAAACTAACCCAGCAGGTATTATCAAGCCACTGAGATAAGCTAATAACACCAATTTGGGATGACGGTAATATAAACGCCTTAAAAACGGCGCAAGCTTTTTAATTCCAGAGAGCCGCTTCAGCGGCAGCCACTGCGAGTCATTAAAATGATTAACAACGCCTACAGACTCCTGTGCCAACTGCTCTCCCAATTCCGGTGAAGATAAAAAGCGCAGCGCTGTTATGCTTGTGCCTATCGCCGTCAATAACTGATCTAAACCCTGCAAAGCGTTTTGAAACTCCTCCTCAGTACGCGTGTAATTATAGCGATGCGTAGAGATACTAATGGGCAAGGCTTGCGCATAAGCGGACAGGGCGGCTTGATAAGCACTATGCACATTAGTATGACCATCGACCGGCTCATACATGACATTTCTAACTAAATAAACCTGCCCAAACTCACTTAACTCACCGGCCCTTATTAAGCTAAGATCTTGATGATAAGCCCCCTGCTTATCTCGGCCATCACAACGATAACCTGCCGTTTGTATGACGCTTATCTCGTTTTCTTGCCAAAGCTTTTCAATGGCACTGTTCCATAAATAGCAGGGGGCTACCGTACTCAGACTAGGGTATCCAAACAACTCAGTAAATCGCCTTGCTGCCAAAGCAATGAGAGCTTCAGCCTGCTCCTGACTAATCGGCTGTGTAGGAAGCACACTACCGTCAACATAATGGCCTTGCAAAGGTGACTCTAGCGTTTCCCAGCACCACTGCTGAGCATCGGCTAAAGCACCTTCAATACGAGGATCTTTATGCTGACAAAGCCTAGCAAAAGCCTCACCATTAAGATGCTCTAAACCATGTAACTGCGGCACCAGAACACCCTGCTTTATTCCAAGCAGCATCGCTTGATAAATACTAGGCGATACTTCATTAAGCAGTTTTCGATGATAAGCGCCATCAGGATCTGCCATGATCTTATCGATATCGGGCACACTCAGCACAATATCGGCAGTTAATACCGCAGCTCTAGCGACTGAATCCTTATGAGTCTCTAAACAAACCAGTAATTGCAAAAGTCGCTGGGCATGTAACGTCGCACCTGGCCCCCAATCATCACTTTCAATGAGCACCGGTGTCTCAGCAAAATAAACCTCCTGCCAAGTCTGTTTAAATAATGGCGACTTCCAAGCACAGACTACAGTCAACATCAGCAGCCATGAGCTACAAACTATTAAAAATATCATCATCAGGTTGTATGGGTTAGATCAGTGCCACTCAGCTAGTCAGTTGAGGCTATAGGAAAAACGTAGCGCTATTTACAGATAGCTCATAAATTAAAGGCAACAATATCATAAGATTGCTCAAGGTTCTAGTTGAATTTATCAGCATCATCACATTAACTTAATATGTCAGCATTTATTAAGTAATTGCTTTCAAAACCACAGCAGCGCAGCCCATAAAGTAAGACGCAATAATAAACCCTCCACTTTTATAGGATGTGCTGAACGATAGTGAAGCGCATCATTTGTAGAGCGATGCGCTTTACATCGTTCCCACGCTCAATGCCGGTCGGGGTTTGCAACCCCGATCGAAACGTTTAGAGGCACCCAAACGGCGCTATATAAGCAAAAGCAGGCCTGTTTGTTCATTGATCTTTCAAATATAATGGCAATAACAAAGGTTTGAGACGGGGTTATAAAGCCCGTCTCGCGAGTAAGACGCAATAATAAACCCTCCACTTTTATAGGATGTGCTGAAC
>CAIVYW010000490.1 GCA_903910205.1 uncultured Methylococcaceae bacterium
AGCAGGGTTTGCACAGGTGAGAGTTTGTACCCGCTGGTCTGCTGGCTGGAAGTTTGCTACTAAAGAGTTCGTAGTTGTCATACGTGGTGGCAAATCAAAGGTAACCGTGTCGCCTAAGTTTCCGACCAATTTTTCGAAATTTTTAAACCGAGTATTTGCTGTTGATATAAAGCAATTTAAGTTTTGCAAAAAAGCAAGTTGCGACATTTGATAAGTCTGTACTTGCTGTAGAATATTTGTGTTAGGGGATGCCATTTTGTTCAATCCTCATCAAGAATTTATACTTGACACTGGATAGAGCTAATGATTAAAGTCCCTTTCTAACCCCGTAACCACGATGCGTTTTTAAAGTCCTTTAGTGTCATCTTGCCGCTATCTGTGCCGACTTGAGACGACTTAATTTGGGACAGCGGAGGCGGTGCAGATACATTGTTTTGTTTAGCTGATAAATTTGCATTAACTGATTCTGATAGCCGCGTTAACATCTTCATTGCCATGCCTGGCGAACGTTCTGCTAACCCTTCTATCTGTGCTAATTTCTCAGGGTTCGCTACCAGCTCTCGCATTATCTCTGGTGTGTTTTCCATTTGAGAAACTAACATCACAGTATTAGAAAATTCAGCGGGTTTGAAATCGCCCATTACATCGTTAAAATCATCAAATAACTGGGAGCCTTTCCCCATCTTTAAGTGATATTGATCGGCTAATGATTGTAACTTTCTGGTCTCTTCCTCTTCCGCCAACTTCTTCCGTTGCATTTCTAAGTCAGTTAAAAACTGGTTGTATACTTGCTGCTTAATAGCATCCGCATCAACCTGTTGGCCTTCAGCTTGCTGAGGAATGCCTCGGCCAGCTTCCGCCCTAACCTTTTCAAGCTCAGCCTGATGTTGTGCATCCATTTCGCGCCTAACGCGCTCAGCGGCCTGCATTTTCTCACGCTTAACAATGTCGTTAACCTGTTGCTGGTTTAGTAAATTTTCACTTCCTTGCGGCAGATTACCTTCTACTCCGGCTTCATTATCCATAATTAAATCCACTATTTTCCCCGTGACGGTAAACCTCTTAACGATGAGTACGCCCATTTTTCCCTATGGGTAGGTAGTCCTGGTTTAAACTAAACCAGCATTATTACTTTAAGTAATTTGAAGGTAATGAGCAAAGCGCACCATGACGGAATAAGCGGGAATATGATGACTTCACACTATGAATTGCGGGAATATTCCGAAATTGGCTAATATGTAATTGCTTATTACTATTTTATGAGGTTTTCAATGGATGAAATCACTTTGTTAATGTATCCCAAGGATGCTAGAAAATTATTTAACATGTCTGACACCAAATTCAGGCAATTAAGAAAGGCCAAAGGTTTTCCTAAGCCTAGATATCCCACGGGTAAACGCGCCATGTTTGTAAGGAAAGAGTTAGAGGAATGGGTTAATAAGTTGGCATAAGCCATAGTCTTATGCCAAGTAACATGAAGCTAAATAATCAACTAACAGGAATGATACTGCCATATTTTTAATGCAGGTATTGTTCCTATGCGCTTTCAAATAGGGTGATTTAGGGGTAGTTTTGGGGTATATATCAACGACTTAGGTCTGCCTAGTATTAAAAACTATTACCGCCGATACTGGTAGTTATTAGCGG
>CAIVYW010000491.1 GCA_903910205.1 uncultured Methylococcaceae bacterium
ATCGTTCATTACTTAATACTATGGTTTCTAAAATTTTATTGTTATAAGTTGTTAGTAATTCATCGGAATTTACAATGTTTAATCCAATTTGCATTACGTCTAATTGGTCATTTACTATTTGTGAAAGTAAGCGATAAAGACAATTAGAGGCTATCCAATCATCTGAATCAACAAACCAAACATATTCCCCTTTAGCAATATTTAAACCTGCATTACGTGCAGAACTTACACCACCATTGGGCTTATTAATAAGAATAATGTTGGAATAATCTGCGATTACTTTAGTGATTATTTGCAGGCTATTGTCTTTAGATCCATCATTTATTACGATAATCTCGTATTTTTCTGCTGGAATATCTTGTTCAGCGCAACTACGCAAACATTTTTCTATATAAAGCTCTACATTATAAACAGGAATAATAATGCTTAGTTTTTTTTTCATAAAATTAATCAAAGTCTGTTATCATTTTATTAGATTTCATTTAGAGTATCAATTACCAATTGCTTCTGTGTACTAACCTTAGCTGTAATTTCAGAACATATAATGTCATAATTTGTAATCATATAGTTATATTTTTCCTTAACTAACGTTACAATCTCTCCCTGTTCCCATAAGGTTGGATCATTGGATTCAATAACCAAATCATATCTTCCTATGCTATCACCAATTACACCTTTATACTTGGTGCTATAAGACAAGCAAATTGCAGGTTTACCCATTTGAAATGTTGATACAGCTGGGTGCATACGCCCTGTAATCGTAAAAAGCCCATTCCCCAATATAAATCTTGCTCTGGTTGGCAATATTCTTTCTTTAACTATTACGACCTTATCACGTAAGCTAATATCAATAAGAGTTTCTAGCTTTTGGATTAGTGCAGATTCATCACCATATGGTGGAAATGTGTGAGCCAAAAGGCATATCTTTTTATTTTCAAGCCAAGGATCTTTACTAAGTGAATCAATAATTTCTTTGAATCTCAATAGATAAGTATTTGTATCGTCGCAGTAATAATTACATTCCTGCAGACCGGACACTACAACACAATAGTATTCATTTTGTGTTAGCCTGTATTTTGAAAGTAATTCACTTTCTATATGTTTATCATATTGGAGTGGGAGATCCGTCAGCGCCAAGTCAGCCGTTTGGTTTAGTTTAACACCAAATTCATTTAACATATATTCTGAGCTATGCGCATCTCGTGAATAAACATGTAGACGAGGCAAAAAATATTTTGATGCAAACCTATTATGCGGATGATCAAATGGCCCTATTGTTTGACCTAATAGAATTACCTTTGTCAGGAATGATGATTTAAATTTATTATAGATATTGGATGCTGCGCCATTCTTGGAATAATATTCAGATAGGTCATCCCCACCTATAACAATAATTCGATTAAATCCTTTTCCTTCTGCATAAAATATTTTGTATAGGCGATATAAAATTTCCCTGATAACACTAATCCTAATGCTTGCAATTTTTTCGGGGATATCATTGCTGTATCTTTTTAATTCAACATCAGTTCTTAATTCACTTTTTACCTCATCAATATTTGTTTCTTCATTAAAATCACAATAAATCTCAATATTTTTAGATCCAAAACGATCAACCAACGCTTGTATTGTAACCAATCCCATCATTCCCGTACCGTAGTTATTCAGGCTAGGAAAGTGAAGAATAAGAATTTTTTGTTTTTTCATATTATTAAATTATTTTATTTAAAAGTTTTCTTAAAAAACCTGCAGAAAACACAGCATTTGTATAATGATAAATCGTAGTGGTTTTCCTTAGGATATAGAGTGATTTCTTCATTTTTCGGTCAAAGAGAAATGCATTTTCTTTTTCTGTCCAAATATGAAGGCTCATTTTACGGGTGTACATCCGGCAGAACTGGACCGCTTTAAAATAGAAAGTTAATCCACTGTTTTTCTCAATACGTTTCGGCGGAATTAACTGCCCTTTCTTAGTGGCTACACTAATTCTGTAAGGCAGACCTATATGTCTATGATTAAAACTACCTTGTTGGGAAGAAATAAATCTGTTCAAAGGAAGTGCTTCCAAGTGTACTTTTTTTGATTTAATTGCTTCTTTGATGATTTTTTCAGCGATTGGGGAGCGTGTTACAACGATATTTGTTCCTTTTGCGTCTGTAACAAAAGGCTCCAGCCAAGCATCACCAAGAGATATGTCGGCCAATTCTGTTGTAACATCATCACAAAAATCACAGGCATTGGCTTTAAAAAGCCCGGTTCCCCACATATCTCCGACTGATCGCATCTTTATAGTCTTTTCCTGATTATCGTTATCGCTAAAGCAACCAAAGGAATAATCGCCAGCATTACTATTTAAATCTTTAATTCGAAATTCTGGTTTGTAGTAATGGTCTTTTGATACCCCGGCTTTATCTGAGAGATATTCCGTAAAGAACTTGCTTTTTACACCACCACAAATAATACCTACTAAAAAGGGTATTTTTTCTTTTAATAATGGATCTACGTGCTGTGCAAGTCTTATTGCTTTAATAAAACAAGCTACGCCTACAATAGCAACTTTTCCGTCAAGGTCATCAATTTTTGAAAATACAGTTGATAAGGTTACCGGGTAATATCGGGTTTTTGATGCAGCTAATAGTTCTTTTTTATTACTACTGACAGCATACTCATAATGCACGCCTGGCGTACTGGATTCTTTAACTGAAAATATATGATTTACAATTCCTCTCTCAAGTAAGTCGGTAAAAACGTATGTAGCGATACCACCGGAAGATGATGTCAATCGAAATTCTTCAGAGTAGCCTGCATAGATACCGAGATATTTGCCGATTTGTGGATGGGATAATGTTGCATCTTTAAGAAAAATATCTGCTATTTCATTTTCTGTTTTAACTTCTTTTTCCGGGTAAGGATTAAAAGGACAAACAGTTATACAGGCACCATCAGCATTACAGGTTCCCGATAATACAGGGACAAAAAAACCATATTCATTCCATTGCATATCTATAGCTTTGCTTGGGCATTTATAAGTGCACAAGCCACAACCAATACAGAGATCATTATTAACAACCAAATCGATTACTTTAGGTATATTATTCATTTTTATATTGTATCTGTAATTATAAATTTTATCTGTTCGTTATTTTAACAATAAATTGTAGTAATTTATTCTTCATAAAAAATTTCTCTTCATTTTTTAAGCCTAACCAGTATATTGATATTATTACTGATGGTACTGAAACTAAACATACAGCAAAGAACTGGATTAATTCTTGATTAATATTATATTTAATAATAAAAGGGATATATAGGGATAAATATTGGATTAATTCGTTACTTACACTGTGTTTAATTATCAAAGGGAAAATAACCGATACCATAGCAACCAGAAAAACACGAGCCAGTACGATGCGTATAAATGTTAGTATGGATAATTGTACTAATGGGCTTATAATAAATAACCGTGTAAATAGAGCAATGATTGAAATAGAAATGCTCACATATAGCGTTATTTCCGGGGGGAATTCATTTTTTAAAAGTAGATATGAAATAGGAAGAATTAATAACAATAACCCCCCTACGACAGCTTGATATTTTTTTATTCTTCCGGTTGCCTGGGCTGCTGTCATTAACGGACCGGATATACAATCAATTAATGTATTAATCAGCACCAGCCTACAAAATAAAACAGTATATTCAGGTACAATTTTTAACCACCATTTAAGAATAGTTTCAGTTTCTATTAATAGGGGTAAGGCAATAAAAAAAAGTAAAAAAAAAGAATACTTTGAACCTTGAAATATTAATTGATGCATATATTTCCTATCTTCGGCAGCATAGGATTTAAATATTTGTGGGTTCATGGCCATTTGAAAGTTACCAACAAAGCCACCAACCGCTGCATTGACTTGATAAGCTATGCCTCTTGCTGAGTTGACGACCGGGCCAAAAAATAGATTGAGCAATATATTTACACCTTGCGTCATTGTTACATAAGCCAAATTGCCAAAAAGATTCCAGCCGGCATAATGCATCATGGTTTTGTACAAGGATTTGTCCCAAAAAAAACGATAACGGGTTTCAGGAAAGTTTTGTTTGCAATAAATTTTGTAAAGCATCCAAATAGTAATTGTGATGCAAAAAACAAAAATAGCATATAGCTTCAACTTATCATAGTCAATCCAAACAAGCGCGAACACAATAAGGAGCCTTAATATCACGTCAACGATACTGACATAGGCATAGATATTCATGCGCTCATTTGCAATGATTATCGCGTTATAGGGTACACCCATCACGGTTAACATAAAGGCTAAAATAGATGCTTGATATACCCAATTGGCGGCCTCCATTCTGTCTATAGGAATAACCAATTTGGCATTTAAAAACCAAAGCCCAAGAGTTTCGGCAAAAACGAGAATAATGAGTGCAATAATTGCATGAATGTTAATGCTCATGCTGAATACTTTTTTTAGCTGTTCATCATCTTTTTTGCCTAATTCAATAGCAAGAAACCGTTGTGTTGCTGACGACATGGCAGAACTCATAAAAGAGAACATGATTACTACGCCGCCCACTACGTTATAAATACCAAAATCTTCTACACCCAATGTGTTTAATACAATACGGGACGTGTATAACGAGACCCCCATTGTCAGAAGCATACGGCTGTATAGTAATAGTGTATTTTTTACGATTTTTTTATTTTTAGACATTCAATATTCTTTTATTTTTGAATCAAACAATAGCTATCAAGACTAATGCCGCTAATTTATCTGTCTGTGCTAACAAAGTTACACTTTTATATTAATGGCTTTTTTGTTTAAATTCGTTAATGCGGGATTATAATGCTAATCATGGAGATGCAGATATCACAGTATTTTTAATGCAAAAACATTAAGCTTGCCAAGAGTTTCATTGCGCCTTAAATTCGTTTTTGTGCTCTATAAACCACTGGTAGGTATTGGTCAAGCCTTCTTGTAAGACGATTTGTGGGTGCCAATCCAGTGATTTGATTTTGCTGACATCCATCAACTTTCTGGGCGCTCCATCCGGTTTGCTGCTATCCCAGACAATGTCACCTTGATAACCCGTCACTTGCTGAATGGTTTCTGCCAATTCACGGATGGTCACATCAGTGCCGGTACCGACATTAAGGTGTGACAGCATCGGTTCGGTGCAAGCCTGATAATGTTCTTTATTTAAGCCCAGTACATGCAAACTGGCAGCCGCCATATCATCGACATGTAAAAATTCGCGCATGGCAGTGCCGGTGCCCCAGAGGGTAACGGTCGATGCTTGACTGGTTTTGGCATCATGAAACTTTCTGATCATGGCGGGAATAACATGACTGTTTTCTAAATGAAAGTTGTCATTTTCGCCATATAGATTGGTCGGCATCACTGAGCGATAATCGGTGCCGTACTGACGATTATAAGACTCACACAATTTAATACCGGCAATTTTGGCGATTGCGTAAGGCTCATTGGTGGTTTCCAGGATGCCGGTCAACAAGGCGCTTTCTTGC
>CAIVYW010000492.1 GCA_903910205.1 uncultured Methylococcaceae bacterium
GGCTTATTTTATAAGGGCGTATGCAATACGCCCCTACGATCTTCACCACAATGTTATCGTGCTCACTCCTTAGCCCGTAGCAGTAGGATGGGCAAAGCGCTAGCGTGCCCATCAACACAATAACGCGTGATGGGCACGGCCTTGCCTTTGCCCATCCTACCGGCTACACAAGTTTCTTATCAGCGTTGAAACGATAAAAAAACACCGTAGGGGCGTATTGCATACGCCCATTTATTGAAATGGCTTATTTTATAAGGGCGTATGCAATACGCCCCTACGATCTTCACCACAATGTTATCGTGCTCACTCCTTAGCCCGTAGCCATCTTAGGTTGTAGCAGGGACGGCTGCGGCTGTTTGTTGCTGCTGCAAATGCGCAACGACTTGATCTTTAGGCCCATAAACCACCAGCAAGCCATCATTAAGTATTAACAGCTTATCCACCTTGGCCAAGACATTATTACGATGGGTAATGATAATAACCGTGGCTTGTTTTTGTTTGAGTTCAAACAGGGCTTTTTCTAGCGCCGCCTCACCTAACTCATCCAAATTAGAATTAGGCTCATCGAGCACTACTAAGACGGGATTACCATATAACGCTCTGGCCAAACCAATACGCTGACGTTGACCACCCGATAAATTACCGCCGGTAATGCCGATCACGGTATCGTAACCTTCAGGCAATCTTAAAATAAGCTCATGGACATCGGCCATTTTAGCGGCTGCTACCACTTGCTCTGGATCAACATCGCCAAAGCGCGCAATATTTTCACCGATAGTGCCTTCAAACAGCTCTATATCTTGCGGTAAATAACCAATAAATTGGCCCAGATGGACACGATCCCAATTAAACACTTCAGCGCCATCCAAACGAATTGCGCCATTAGCGGTAGGCCAAATGCCTAATAGCGCTCTGGCTAAGGTTGATTTACCCGCACCACTAGGCCCAATAACACCGACAATATCGCCTTTTTCAATGACTAGATTAATGCCTTTAAGTACCGGCACTTTACTGCCGGGTGGCACAACCACGGCATTTTCTAATTGTAGACGACCTTCAGGATCGGGTAACAACATGTGTTCTTTATCTGCTGGAATTTGCCGCAATAGCTCATTAAGACGTTTATATTGATCACGGGCGCTAATAAAACCTTTCCAATTACCAATAATCATGTCGATAGGCGCCAAAGCACGCCCCATTAAAATAGACCCGGCCATCATTAATCCAGATGAGATTTCACGCTCAATAACCAAATAAGCTCCTAAGCCTAAAATCAGTGATTGCGAAGACAGCCTAATCGTTTTAGAAAGAGCCGTTAATAGCCCTGCGCGTGAACTCGCTAGCGCTTGTAACTCTAAGACTTTAAGCGCCCCGGTCATCCAGCGCTCCTTTATTCTTTCGAGCATGCCCATCGATTCAATCACCTCAGCATTACGTAAATTTCTGCTTAAGATGCCACGCGTTGACATGGAAATATTATTGGCTTCACTGAGTATTTTAGTGGTGGATTGTTCGGTAGCGATAGCCACCATAGACAATAAAATGCCCGTAAAAAGGGAAAACCAGCCATACCAGGAATGAAAGAAAAATAACATACCAAAATAAATGGGCATCCACGGCGCATCAAAAAACGCAAACAGACCATTACCGGTCAGAAATTGACGTAAGCCCGTTAAATCATCAAGGGCTTGAGTGGTTGCCCGTTGACCACCTGAGTGCAACGATTGTTTAAAGGCGATGCTGAAAAGACGCTTGTTCAGCAACAGCTCTAAGCGACTACTGACTTTAACCAGTATTTGTGAGCGTACCCATTCTAAAGCCGCCATAGTGATAAAAAGCACCACTACAATCAGCGTAAACATGAGTAAAGTTGATTTATTGCCCGTAGAAACTACCCGATCATTGACCTGTAGCATATAGATAGTCGGGACTATCATTAAAAAATTGATCAGTAGACTAAAGCCTGCTGCTGAAAAAAACGCATCCTTACAAAGTAAGAGTGCTTCTTGTAACTCAGATTTAATAGTGGATTTCATTCTGTTAAGTACTGTAGGTCAGATTAGGCACTAGGAGGCTGTCCGAAAATAAGTCAGGGCTAAAAGCAATTCTACTGTCATCTGGAA
>CAIVYW010000493.1 GCA_903910205.1 uncultured Methylococcaceae bacterium
CAATGACCCAGTCTTGAAGGGCGCGCTGCTCAACTAAAGACAAATTTTTAGCATCGATTACATAGCGTAAAATTTCACCGACACCGGTAGACAAAGGCCCCAACTGTGGCTTGGTATCGGAGGGAATGTCAGCATTATGTAAACGTTCTAATACTTGCTGCCGTGAAAAATAATCCTCTGCACTATCATCAAAGGTCAGAGTGACCACGGAAAGTCCAAAGATCGACACTGAGCGCATATTCATCAAATGCGGCAGACCATTCATGACCCGCTCAATCGGTAATGAAATTAGTTTTTCTACTTCTTCTGGTGCTTGACCTGGGTATTGGGTGACGACTTGCACGAAGACGTTTTGTACATCAGGAAAAGCTTGTACCGGCAAGTTTTCAAAAGCGATGATCCCAGAAATAGCGATGGTCAGGGTAGCACCAATCACCATCAGTCGTTGCTGTAGACAAAATGCAATAATACGTTCAATCATTTCGGTATGCTCAGTTTGCTTTATTGCTATGACTGTCGACTTCGACGGCTTCTTCAGCGCGCAGTGTTAATGCGCCTTCAATCACCACTTGTTCGTTAGCTTGGAGACCACCGGTAATAATGGCTTTATCTTTCAGTCGCAAACCAATATTAACTGGACGTTGTTTATAATGATGATCTTCCAGTGCAATAAATACATAATCGGCATCGCCTTCAGTAAATATGGCTGTTAAAGGAATGACGATGGCCTGATCTTCTGGATCGCTGTTAACATTAATGGTGGCGTACATGCCGGGTAATAAGCGGCCATCAACATTGGGCAAGTCACAGCGCACTTGCACAGTACGGGTATTTTCATCGAGTATTTGAGCAATATATTGTACGCTGGCGGGAAACACAACTCCGGGAAAGGCAGGTACGGAAACAGAAAGTTTTTGTCCTAGCTTTATTTTGCTGAGGTTAACTTCAAAAACTTCCATGAGTAGCGTGAGTTTTTTTAAATCGGAGACTACATATAATGGCTTATCAAGATCAGGTCGTACTTCCATGCCCGGATTAACATTGCGTTCAACCACTATGCCAGAAACGGGCGAGCGCAAGCTAAAGTGGCCATCACTTAGGCCAGCGCTAATATGTAGATTTTTTAAGTGTTGTTGAGCACGTTGCAGTGCGCTGCGAGCGCCATTAAGAGCATCTTGCGCCTGTTCTAAATCCTTTTGAGAAATAGCTTTGCCAGTATAAAGTTCTTGCTGGCGAGCCCAGGCTTTTTGAGTCAAGGTATAATCGGCTTCAGCGGCGCTATAGTCAGCTTCGGCAGAGGCTACGTCTGGGCTATCCAATTCTAATAAGGTGGAGCCTGCTTGTACCGGCGTACCTAAAGTAATTGGTGTGGCAATGACACGGCCGGCAACGGGCGAACTAATACGTGAAGTTAGTTTTTCGTCATAGCTGATTTTGCCAACTAGTGGTTCTAGCAATGGATGTTGACTCAGGGTTAGTGTGGCTGTTTTGATGTAGGCTTTTTTGGGCGAGTCCTCAGCCAAAAACACTTCGCCGGGTATGGAGGCGACCTTGGTGATTTCTTTAGTCTTATCCACTGGATCCGAGCAGGCACTTAATAGAACGGTGACTAGCAGGCTGCATAAGAAGGGTGTTTTTCTTTGTTGTGGCATGGGGTTACTTAGGTCCATTATCTGTACAAGGCTTTGTTAGTTTTGATGAATAGCTCAATAAAAGCTTTATTTATGGTTGCGAGCGACGGGCGCTTTGTCGGTATCTAATTGCACACCTAGGGCTTTTTCCAAGTCATAGTAAGCATTCGCTCTAGCTATCTCTGCCGCATAATAATCGTGCATGATATTTTTATAGGTACGTTGCGCTTCGATAAAGTCCAATACGCTGGCAGCGCCTTTACTGTAAGACAGTTCAGAACTGTTTCTGACTGTTAACGCATCATCTAATAAGCC
>CAIVYW010000494.1 GCA_903910205.1 uncultured Methylococcaceae bacterium
AAAGATGTGCGTTTTGGAGATAACTTGCCTAAGACCCGTTCTGGCAAAATTATGCGTCGTCTATTGCGTGTGATTGCCAAAGGCGAAGAAGTAACGCAAGACACTTCTACTTTGGAAAATCCAGCAATCTTGGACCAACTCAAAGAAGCGCTGTAAGCAAATCAACTCCCACTCTTTCGGGTTAACCGTATAATCATCGGTTACGGAAGGGTGGATGAGCGGTTTAAGTCATACGCCTGGAAAGCGTACGTAGGTTAATAGCCTACCGCGGGTTCGAATCCCGCCCCTTCCGCCAGAAATTTATTTGAAATCAATGACTTATATTGAATAAACCATAATGTCATTCGCCAACTTGTTAATTCATTTAATAATTCGTTGGTGGCGCTAGTGAAAACAAGCCAATATTATCAGAGCAGGATTTAGTTGAGTAGACATCGCTTCAGCGCATTTTCATTAAAAATTTCACTAACTGTAAGACTTTTATTTCAATGCTTCACGAAAATTGATGCTCATAAATGCACTCATTGCGGATCCTCTATTTTTATTGGGATAGAGGCGTATTCTAAAACTCGCGAGGAGGGGTTAATTCAGTCCGAGGAAACGCTTAAGTATTTGGAGCGTATTGAAATAGGTAAGCACCAGAAAAAAAGTATATTTAGTTCGACTTTGGGAAAAAAAGAAGTAGCCCATAAAAATAGTGTGGGGCAGTTTCAGGCATTACTCGATTCTATCGGCACCGCTGGAATTTATGCTTTTGTTCTCACGATCCTAACATCTCCTTTTATTTACTTTATTATTGTCGATTATTTTTTGCGATCTTATTCTGCTCAGTCGCTCATTATGGGTTCGTATTTATTTTATTTTGTCTTTGGCTTTGCAGTGATTTATACCACTACTCGCTCATTATCTGATTGAGCATTGAGCTTAAATCTATTAACCTACTTAAGTAAGCAAAAATATTTTGAGGGTCCTCAGAGATGAATAAAAAAATACTAAACATAGTTCAGGATTTGAAAAATACTGAGAGTGGGGCAGTACTCCCATTTTTTGCCTTAATATTAGTAATCTTATTGGGTCTAGCCGCATTTGCTGTTGACTTTGGATTTGCCGCTATGCGTCAAGCTCAGTTGCAGTCCGTTGCGGATGCTGAGGCTTTAGCGTGTGCAAGAACTTATTCAACTTGCACTAGTGGTGGTGATCAATTCCCGCTGACCAATCCTTTTAACTTTACGATTGGCATGACGGTTCCAGTAAGTTGTCCCAATACTGCCACCGAGAGCAACTGTGTACAAGCTATTGCATCTAACGTCTGGAATACCTATTTCCTGCCTGTATTTGGTGTTAATTCACTCAATTTGAGTAAAACGGCTATAGCGGGAACTAGGATTGCATCTGATGCATTAATTATCCGTGGCCCAGTCAGTATGAATGGAACCAATATCATGAGCATATCCAACGGATCTGTGGCTATTGGTGGTGGCATTAGCACTACAAATTCATCGGGAATTGACGCAAGCGCATCAGGGGCATCCATTACCGCATATAACAATTCTACTAATAGTTGCGGCAGTTGTACTCCAGCTGTGAAAAGTACCGGTGATCCACTTCCAACGATACCGGCATATGTACCGCCCCTTTCACCAACGCCTAGAATTACTCCTGTTTGCGTGAGCAATACAGGTACATTTCTACCTGGGACTTATTCTGCGGCAATTTCAATGTCTTGTGCAAGCAATACGCTGTCCCCGGGAACGTATTATTTTAATGGCGGCTTTGATAATAACGGCAATACTTTGACAGGCTTAGGCGTCACCATTATCGTGGGTGTTGATAAGCCTTTTAATCTTAGTGGAACTGTAAATTTAAATAGTAGCTTAGGTCCATCAACTTGCGGGACGGCAGGTGGAGGTATGGTGATATATCAGCCAGTATCTCTGACTAACACTTATCAAAGCATTAGCGTAGCTGGCTCGGGGAACAACATTAACTTAACTGGTAAAGTGGAGTTGCCAAATACGCAATTTACATTTAAGGGGTCTCCAACCTCTCTCATTATTCAGGGTACGTTGTATGCCTATTCACTGGACTTTAGGGGGAATATGACTGCGGGAACCTCCCCTGATCCCTGTCAAAATATTAACTTGAACTCAGCGAGTACTATTCTGGTTCAGTAGACTGGATTATTTTCTTATTCGTGATACATGACTGAGGTAGCACTAAGATTATTGAGTAGATAACCAACGACATAGCCAATTTCCGTAAATGGGTAACTAACTGTGACGCTAACAGTGGTTCCAGAGGTGCCACTACCAGATGCGGTGGAGGTTGATGTGGCGCTAGCGCCAAAGCTGATTAAATTTGCTGAAGTATAGCTATTGGCTATCTGACATGGATCTGCGGTGCCAGTGGCAGTCCCAGAACAGCTGATAGTGGCTGTGGTGTTAATCGCTCCCCAGCGGGCACCTTCTCTAGCGGCATTGGTAATTACCGCTTGGTCGTAGAGCAATATCCCATAATTGAGAAT
>CAIVYW010000495.1 GCA_903910205.1 uncultured Methylococcaceae bacterium
CTAAAACAGCTGAAGCTGTTTTACTCCAGGCTTAACTTAACGCACAATGCCGGGCGAGGGTTATAAACCCCGTCTCGCGAGTCAGGCCAACACTGCGCCTAAGCTACTGGCTACCACTTAAGGCGTGACAGATACCAGGCTTAACCCTTAGGCTGCGCTTAGAAGAACCCTATCTAAAAATGAACGATTAAGCTAAACCGTCCTGTCATAAGTTGGTAGCCTTATTCACTAACAACGTGTAGCGATTAAAAGATCGTCCGTTAGTTTTCTGCTCTTTGCCATGAAACGTCACGGTAACTAAATCGCCCAAAGCGGCGTTATGTAGTTTTAAGCTGTGTATCAAATAACGATTGAGTTCAACAAGGACAACCGCACCGCTATCCTTTTGTAAAAATAGAATTTTCTGTTCGTCATAGAGCACATCGTTGCTAGCACCAATGCCTTGAATGATACCCACGATAGTGTTACCTGCCGAAGGTTGCCAGTAGGTCATATTGTTAATGGCTTCATTTTTAATCATTTGTTTATCCTGCTTGTTAATATAAGTAAAACTGGGGACGATTGTACGCAATTCATGGTCATCTTGCTTAATAGTGACAAAAGTCTGGGGACGCATAAAAAGTTATGTAAAGCAGTCTTAAAGACGCGCTGTATTTTAAATAGAATACTGTTTTATTCGATCATTACGGTTTATCATGCGCCCCTAACACTATAATAATAAAAATAAACTAGGAGTGTAGTCTATGTTGCTATCAACATCAGTATCAATTGTAATTGCCTTATTAATGGGCATCGCTGGAGTAGGATTTGTACTTTGGCAATTAAAACGAGTTTTCGCATACGATCAGGGCAATGAGCTCATGCGTGAAATTGGTAGCGCTATTCAAGAAGGCGCATCGGCTTTTCTGGCGAGGGAATATCGTGTTATTGCGATTTTTGTAGCCATTGTCGCCACGGTTATTGCTGTATTTTTGCAATGGCAGACGGCATTTTGCTTTGTTTCAGGCGCTATTGCTTCAGCCGGAGCAGGCTATCTGGGCATGTACGTAGCGGTTCGCGCTAATACCCGAACCGCATCTGCGGCAAGTCGAGGCTTACATGAAGGTTTACGGGTTGCCTTCGGTAGTGGCGCAATTATGGGCATGTCTGTAGTCAGTTTCAGCCTGATTGGTATGACCGTACTATTTCTTACCTTTAACGGTGATCCTAACCAATTAACCTATATTACTGGCTTTGGTTTTGGTGCCAGCAGTATTGCCCTCTTTGCCCGCGTAGGCGGCGGTATCTTTACCAAAGCAGCCGATGTCGGTGCTGACCTAGTCGGTAAAATTGAAAAAGGCATACCAGAAGACGATCCACGTAACCCTGCCGTCATCGCAGACAACGTGGGTGACAATGTCGGCGATGTTGCCGGTATGGGCGCAGATTTATTTGAAAGCTACAGTGGCTCTATCATTGCCGCCGCGACACTGGGTGCCGCTTTAGGCAATGGCTCATCAGTTGCCTACATTGGCTTGCCATTTTTGGTTGCCGCTGTCGGCGTAATCTCCAGTCTGTTTGGCATTTATATGGTGATTGGCAAGGAACGCGATGAAAGCGAAGCCGCCTGTATCGCTGCCAATACCTCGTATTATTCAAAGTGTGTTTATTATTTAAGCCAATACGTAGCAAAAATCAACGAAAACGCGACGCTAGAAGATTTACTGACGGCACTGCGTCGCTCAGTTTGGGGTGCGTCTGTGGTCGTTTTAGCTCTAACCTTGCTGGCGGTGTTAGTCTCTGGCTTAGATTTTAATTATTGGCTAGTTATTGTGACTGGCTTAGTGGCTGGAAATGCCATTGCCTATGTCACCGAATACTTCACATCTTATACCGAAAAACCAACCCTAGCGATTGCTGAGGCCACTCAAACGGGTGCAGCAACGACTATTATCCAAGGCTTAGCCGTAGGCATGATGAGTACTGCATTGCCCGTACTAATCACCGCCTTTGCAATCCTTATCAGCATCTGGCTGGGACATAAAGCCGATGGCACACTGGCTGCCGGCTTGTATGCAGTCGCCTTGGCAGGCGTGGGCATGTTAAGTACCTTGGGTGTTACCTTGGCCACCGATGCTTATGGTCCCGTTGCCGATAATGCTGGTGGCATTGCTGAAATGAGTCACCTTCCTGAAGAAGTTAGACATCGTACCGATGCACTAGATAGCCTAGGCAATACTACTGCCGCCACCGGAAAAGGTTTCGCGATTGGTTCTGCCGTTCTAACCGCCTTAGCCTTGATTGCCGCTTACGTTTCCGCAGCTAAAATAGAATCTTTGGACATACTGGCTCCGACTATGCTGCCAGGCTTATTAATAGGCGCGATGATGCCCTATTTGTTCTCGGCTCTCACTATGATGGCAGTAGGCAAAGCCGCGCATGAAATCGTCTTGGAAGTAAGACGTCAATTTCATGAAATACCTGGCTTAATGGAAGGCACAGGCAAACCCGATTACAAAACTTGTGTGGGTATTAGCACAGAGAGTGCCTTACGTGAAATGATTCTACCGGGTGCATTAGCCGTGCTTGTACCGATTATTGTCGGTCATGTACTTGGTAAAGAAGCGCTGGCTGGATTATTAGTCGGCACTTTATTATCAGGCTTTCTACTCGCTGTCATGATGGCAAATGCTGGTGGTGCATGGGATAACGCGAAAAAATACATCGAAACAGGCGAGTATGGCGGTAAAGGCTCAGATTCTCATAAAGCCGCCGTTGTGGGCGACACGGTCGGTGACCCTTTTAAAGACACTAGCGGCCCCTCTTTAAATATCTTAATCAAACTGATGACCATTGTCAGCCTAGTGTTTGCAAGTTCATTTGGCTCAGGATGGTTGAGCTTTTAAGACTCATTTAAGTTGAGCGGTGTCGACGGTTCAATTCTGTCCCTGCTTTTACTAAGTTCTAAAGGCTCCGATCTGATCGGGGCCTTTTTTATGCCTGCTGTTTTGCGAGGAAGGAAATATTCTGCGGAGTTGATGTTTTTTATGAGCATCAAATACAATCTCCACTCCGTGTCAACGCTCAGTCTTTTTTACGAAAGGTAGTGGATGTAATGCGCGCCTCATACGACTATGCTAGAATCCATTATGCAAATTGTAGAAAAAGAGATCGCAGCACTAATATGCCAACATTACTGATTTACAAAGGATTTAAGTTTTTCTTTTATGCAAATGAACATGAGCCTAAGCATATCCATGTAATGAAAGGTGGTGATTTTGCTAAGATCGAATTAGCAACATTAAAAGTTACCGATAATTATATGAAGCCAAAAGACATCAAGAAAGCTTTAACAATTGTAGAAAATCATAACACTGAATTTGAAAGGAGATGGGATGAGTATTTTGATAAAAGGTAAAACTGTACATTTTGATGACCGTTACCTGCATGTTGAGCTTAATGATGGCCGAATCATATTAACGCCAATGTCATGGTATAAAGAACTCCAAGCAGCAACCTTTACACAGTTAACTAATTACCAGTTTATTTGCCAAGGAACCGGCATAGAATGGCCTGAATTAGATTACTATTTAAACATTGAAAGCATGTTGCTATCACAGATAAAAGAACAAGCCGCATAACACTTAAAGGCTCCGATCTGATCGGGGCCTTTTTTATGCAAGCCATTTTGTATGTGGATACACGCAGCTTTCTACCTTGCAAAGCTAATCCCTGCACCTTTAATCACAGCCGTTTAATAGAGCTTTCATAAAAAAATGGTAACCGTTCACCTACCCAGCCAATATTAGGCCGCTATTTTGTCAGGTACGGTTAATTCTTCTTGCGGTAAAAGTGATGGCGCTGGCTCATTTCTTAAATGGGCAACA
>CAIVYW010000496.1 GCA_903910205.1 uncultured Methylococcaceae bacterium
ATCTGTATCAGCGATAACCAAGCGATAATAGTAAAGCCTTTAAACTATGTTCGTATGTTAGTTAAAAATAACCGTCGGATAGACGGGGCTAGTCTGTGAAGTGAACGGTGCAGTAATGCCGTCAGCAGCAGCAACCAGTGAGCAGTAGCGATACCTACTCACTCTTAGGAAACTAGGAATCCCCTTTTCAGGTGGGGGAGGATGTCAAAAAATATCCGTATATTATGGCTGTGTATTCTAAGAAATATAATAGCTTTATCCAAATGGAAAAATCAGCTATCTAAATCAGCGAGTTTTTCTGCTAATCTATAATCATCGTTTATTGAGTCATAAATAGGATTGTGTGTGGTCATTTTTAGAGTTTTTTCAGCAATAACCCTTGTGCTATTGAGTAGTTGCGCTGATTTCGCGGGTAAACCAGATCAGCCTGAAGCAACGAATGTTTCCGTTAATATGGTAGAGACTAAAGAAAAAACACCGCAAAAAGTAGAAGAAAGTTCAATAGATCCTGATGTGCTATTTATGTTGATGACGGCAGAGCTTGCCGGACAAAGAGGCGAATACGACATTGCTATTGAGGGTTATACGGAAGCGGCTAAGCGTAGTCATGATGCTAAATTGGCTGAAAGAGCTGCAATGATTGCCATGTATATTAAAGATAGTTACAAAACTAATGAGGCCGTGGCCTTATGGTTAAGCTTAGATAGTAAAAATCTTACGGCGCGAAAAATTGCGGCTTTATCTGCCTTGAAAATAGGCGATAAACAAGGGGGGGCTGAGCATTTCAATGTCATGCTGGCCGTTGATGTAGCCGGATTTGAGGCTGCGTTGCAGGAATTGGCTGGTGTCTTGCAAAAGGATGGCAAAGTAGGCTTAATCTATGATGCCTTGGATGTACTGGCCAATCAGCATCCTAGTGAGGCTGAAGTCTATTTTATGCAGTCTCTGTTAGCGATGCAGATGAATGATAAGAGTTTGGCGGAGCGTAAAGTTCAGCAAGCGTTAAACCTTAGCTCAGGTTGGGATAGAGCGCTACTCTTTCAAGCGCAGATAGCGGTATTTTCAGGCGACTTGGCTAAAGCTAAGTTGTTATTAAAGGATGCTCTGGGTAAATATCCGAGTAATACAAAAATCAGTAAAATGTTGGCTCAGGTGTTAATTAAAGCCCAAGATTATGAGGCCGCGCTTGATGTTTATCAGGGCTTGATAGCCAATGATCCTAAGGACTGGGAAAGCCAATTTTCAGAAGCCTTAATTTATTATCAGTTAGATAAAGATGAGCAAGCTGACCAGTTGCTTGAGTCTTTAATGGATCAGCCTGAGTGGAAGTTTCAAGCTATTTTTTATAGAGGTAAATTAGCAGAAAAACAAGGCGACGTTAAGCAGGCCTTGGTTTGGTTTGATAAGGTGACTGAGGGACCGTTGGTTTTTGATGCTGGCGTGACTAGTGTGACGGTGCTGGCTAAAGATAAGCAATTTGTAGCCGCTGATGCGCGATTAATAAAGCTTCAGGCTAAATTTCCTAAACAAAAGCCCCAGCTTATTTTGGTGCAGGCTGAGCTTTATAATCAACAAAAGCAATATGAGCGAGCCTTTAACGTATTAACGGATGCCTTGCTTGCTGCGCCTGATCAAAAAGAATTGCTTTATACCCGTGCCCTGATGGCCGAACGACTCGATAAGTCCGCAATAGTAGAAACTGATCTGAAAAAGATATTGGCTGCGGATCCCGATAACGTAGAATCATTAAACGCTTTAGGCTATACGCTATTGAATCAGCCAAGTCGCTACGCAGATGCCGAGCAATATCTACAGCGAGCGCTTAAGCTAGAGCCAAATTCGGCGGTTGTGATTGATAGTTATGGTTGGTTGCAATTTAAATTAGGTCATGCAGAAAAGGCATTGAGTTATTTGCAGCAAGCCTATGAGAAACAACAAGAGAATGAAATAGCGGCTCATCTCATCGAGGTGTTGACTACATTAGGTAAACAAGATGAGGCTAAGGTCTTATTTGATAAGGTCATCGATGCAGCGCCAGATGATGAATATTTGCTCAATATCAAGCGTAAGCTGTTCAATGGCGCTCATCAGTAATGGCTAGTGATAAAATAAAGCAGGGTTTTGTTGGCTTATTAGTGTTATTGATTTCAGCTTGTTCTTCTGTGCCGATTGAGCCAGAGGGTCGTTATCAGGTACAGACCAGAAAGTCCTTGCAGCGCTGGTCGTTTGAGGGGCGAGTAGCCATAGCGGGAAAGAAAGAGGCTTGGCAGGCTACTATTAATTGGGCTCATGCCACTAATGAAGAGAAAATAAAGCTGGCAGGACCTTTAGGTCAGGGTGCTACTTTGATTCAATTGACTGGGGATAATGTGACGATTGATCGAGGCGATAATAAGCCGCTAACGTCAACACAGCCAGAGCTATTTATTAATCAACAATTGGGATTATTTGTTCCGGTGCAGTCCTTGAGCTATTGGGTGGTTGGCGTGCCTGAGCCGAACAGTCGCTATAATTTGACACCTACTGGCTTTACCCAGACGGGATGGCTGATTGATTACAAACAGATGAAGTCAGTAAATAGCCTTGCTATGCCTTATAAAATTACCGTCAGTAATGAACAGCTTAAATTAAAATTAATTATAGATCAGTGGGTTTTAAATGACACAACAGTACAGTAGTCAGTCTGCATGGGGACAGCGATGGCCTGCGCCAGCTAAATTAAATTTAATGTTACGTATCGTTGGGCAAAGGCCTGATGGATATCATCTATTGCAAACCGTATTTCAGTTTATAGATCTATGTGATTGGATTACCTTTCATCCCGTCAGTGATGGCCAAGTCAGTCTTCAGCACACGATACCTGGTGTGGCAGAAGCTGATGATTTAACGGTAAGGGCGGCGCAATTATTAAAGGCCGTGACCGGCTGTAAGGAAGGTGTTTGCATAGAGGTAGAAAAAAACCTGCCTATGGGTGGCGGCTTAGGTGGCGGCAGTTCGGATGCGGCAACGACATTGCTTGTGTTAAATCAATGTTGGGATTTGCAATTATCTGTTGAGAAATTAATGGAGTTAGGGCTTACTTTAGGCGCAGATGTGCCGGTGTTTGTTTATGGTTATTCAGCTTGGGCTGAGGGTGTTGGTGAGAAATTAGGGAGAATATTCCCAGCAGAGCAATGGGTTATAGTCATTAAGCCAGACTGCCATGTGAATACAAAAGAAATTTTTTCTGCTAAACAGTTGACAAGAGACAGTAAGTCGATCAAAATAGCTGACTTTATAGCAGGTCAACACCAAAACGATTGCGTTGAGGTTGTTTGTCAGAGTTACCCTTCTGTTAAAGAAGCTTTAGTTGATTTGTCCGTATTTGCAGAGGCAAGATTAACGGGAACAGGGGCTTGTGTATTTGCACAATTTGATTCAGAGCTAGAGGCATTAAATGCCTTTAAGTCACTTAAGTCTAAGTGGCAAGTTTATCTGAGCAAAGGTGTTAATCAATCGCCATTGATTTCAAAGCTCAATGGGTAAGCTATATATGAATTATTGGGTCGTCGCCAAGCGGTAAGGCACGGGGTTTTGATCTCCGCATACCAAGGTTCGAATCCTTGCGACCCAGCCATTTTATCTTTTAATTAAATTCGTACTAGGAGTGCTTGAATGAACGACACCCCTATGATGGTATTTTCTGGAAACGCCAACTTAGCCTTATCTGACGGTATCGTTAAGAAGCTTAATATGCGTCTAGGAATGGCCACAGTCGGTAGATTTAGTGATGGAGAGATTGCTGTAGAAATTGAAGAAAATGTCCGTGGTAAGGATGTTTTTATCATACAGCCGACCTGTTCTCCTACTAATGAGAATTTAATGGAATTATTAGTGATGATTGATGCCCTTAAAGGAGCATCTGCATCACGAATTACTGCGGTACTGCCTTATTACGGTTATGCAAGGCAAGATAGGCGTTCTCGTTCAGCTCGTGTACCTATCAGCGCTAAGCTGGTCGCTAAAATGATTGAACAAGCCGGCGCTCATCGCGTTTTAACTGTTGATTTGCATGCTGATCAGATTCAGGGTTTTTTTGATATCCCGGTAGATAATGTTTATTCATCACCTATACTTTTAGGCGATGTGTGGCGTCAGCAATATAAAGATTTAATTGTGGTTTCGCCAGATGTAGGTGGTGTGGTTAGAGCCCGCGCGTTAGCTAAACGACTTGATGATGCAGATCTTGCTATTATTGATAAACGTAGACCTAAAGCTAATGTTTCAGAAATTATGCATATCATCGGTGATGTCGATGGTAG
>CAIVYW010000497.1 GCA_903910205.1 uncultured Methylococcaceae bacterium
CACTGCCATTAAGTTAAGGAATAAGGTATTAATAATCATTATGTTGTGAATTTTAAAAATCCCCCTCAGTCCCCCTCTACAAAGGGGGAGGCTCTTTTTCTTACAAGTTAAGCGAAGAAAGCGAAGAAGATACTAATCCCCCCCTTTGAAAAAGGGGGGTTAGGGGGTAATACTGCTTACTTAGTATAAAACCTATTATTTATTAAGTAGTTATATAAATTAACAAGCCTGATTTCGAGGCACTGTTAATAATGGGTAGGGCTTTGGTCGACGCTTTATGGCACGAGGCTGAGGCTTCCTTTTCTGCTGACCGATGGGGATCGAAGCGATGGCTTCCAGAAGGCCATTGACGATATGATCTAATCTGTCTCCCGCGAACAGCATTAGTTGAGATAGGTTTTGGTTTAACTGTTGTACGGCAGTCATAAAGCTGAGTTGCCGAGGTAATTTATGTTTAATCGCGGAGGCTCGAGCGATACTGGCCCGAACCAGATTGTAGGCCAATAAATGAACTGCGATTTCCTTTTGCACACGGTCTGGCGTCTTGCAACGCAGCATGTCCATTTTCATGTGGGTTTTTATGCTGCGTAAATCCAACTCAACGCTCCAGCGCTGCGAATAAAGACCAGCCAACTCTTTTTTGTGATAGCTTTTAGAGGATAGTAGCGTCGTTACATAGACTTTATTCCCCACGGCGAATTCTCGGATCAGTATTTCATCGGGTAAAGCATCGTAATCTTCCTGACTGATCCAGTCGGGCTTGCGCTTGGGCTTTTTCCAGGTTACAAGATGATCTTTTGGACCTAACGGTTGCCCAAGGTGAAAATCGGGCTTGCGCCGGGCGTGATTTTGAACCAGGATATGGCCTTCTTGTTGAAGAATGGACGCAATGATTGCCCAAGTACAGTAATACCGATCAGCCAATAGCAAGGTTGAATTGGCGATGTGGCGCAGCATTTGGCTAAACAAGGTCGTTTCACCGGTGCCTTTGCCTTGGTAGGGGGCGGTTGCGTAATCAACAACGGCACCCACGCTTAACGAAATCAGCACGACAATACGCAAGATAGGGAAGCCCAATCCGGATTTTTGGTTGGGTTGCTGGGGAAAAACGGCCTGATTTTCCGGGGTGTCGGGCATGGTCAGCGTACTTCCGTCCGTGACCATAAGATTATGGCCTTTGAATAACCAAGTTGGATCGGCCTGTTGATGCAAGGCTGTTCCAGAAGCTGCTACGGCTTGCTGTAACGGTACAAGAGGTAGACGGTCTCTGGCTTTGCAGTAGGCGCCCGTGTGTATGGAATTGGCGGCCTGACCTTCAAGCAGGCGTTCTGAAAGCACATGACTAACGGCCTGCCTGCACGAGCCGTCTGTATTGAGTGACTGAAATATAAAGGCTTTTAGGGTGATTAAGGGTGTAAATAGACGATTTCTGCGGCTATTTGAATGCTGAACAATGTTTTGCAATACTTCAGTGGATAAAACGTCGTCAAAAGGAAGATGTGAAAACTGTAAAACAGCATTTTTTAATCTACGGATTTGATCTAATGTGGAATATTTTTTACGATTAAACAAAGGTGTAGCTCCTTAGGTCAGATCAATTGATTAATGGATAGATTATAGCTGATTTATGCAAAGCGAAAGAATTTGTAACCAATTGTATTTATTAGTTAAATATCCTAAGTAAGCAGTATTAGGGTTAGGGGGGATTTACCAACATAAGCATTTGCTTTATCATAATTTTTTCTTAACTTAATGGCAGTGCCGCTTGGCATACCAACGATTCGAGATCGCGTGGTTCAGATGGCACTTAAGTTAGTGATAGAGCCCATCTTTGAAGCAGATTTTTGCGAGCATTCCTACGGGTTTCGCCCGCAGAAGTCAGCGCATCAAGCGATAGACGCTATTGCC
>CAIVYW010000498.1 GCA_903910205.1 uncultured Methylococcaceae bacterium
CGCAAGCCCTGCATCAGGCTCAAATAATAATAAAGATTATGGATAGTGTTCAAGCGTGAGCCTAACATTTCTTTACATTTATCCAAATGACGCAAATAAGCGCGAGAATAATTTTGGCAAGTGTAACAAGCGCAATCTGGATCTAAAGGCTGGCTATCAAATTCATACTGGCTATTTCTAATTTTTACTACGCCAAAGCTGGTAAATAAATGGCCGTTACGAGCATTACGGGTGGGCATTACGCAATCAAACATATCAATACCGCGTCTAACCGCCTCAACTAAATCTTCAGGTGTGCCTACCCCCATTAAATAACGCGGTTTATCGACGGGCATTTTGTTATGAATGACATCTAAGGTCGCCATCATTTCCTCTTTAGGTTCACCGACCGATAAGCCGCCAATGGCATAACCGTCAAAGCCGATATCCAGTAAGCCGTCTATGGATTCTTTACGTAGATGTTCATACATACCACCTTGAACAATACCAAACAAGGCGGAGGGATTATCGCTATGCGCGTCTTTACTACGCTGCGCCCAACGTAATGATAAACGCATGGAAATAGCGGCTTCGTCGACCGTGGCAGGATATGGCGTGCATTCGTCGAATATCATCACGATATCTGAACCCAGTTCTCGTTGCACTTGCATAGACTCTTCCGGGCCCATAAAAATGGCACTGCCATTGATGGGTGATTTAAAGGTCACACCTTGCTCGGTAATTTTTCTCAGTGCGCCTAAGCTAAAAACTTGAAAGCCGCCCGAATCCGTCAAGATCGGTTTTTGCCAATGCATGAAATCATGCAAGTCACCGTGCGCCTTGATGACCGCTGTGGTCGGTCTTAACATTAAATGAAAGGTATTGCCGAGTATGATTTGTGCGCCTACACCGATTAAGTCTTCTGGTGTTAAGGATTTAACCGCACCATAAGTGCCTACTGGCATAAAAATGGGCGTTTCTACCACGCCACGAGCAAAGTTAAGACGTCCACGCCGTGCGTGACCGTCAGTATTGAGTAAAGTAAATTCCATATCAGATTGATAATCACTAAAAGAAGGTGTGTGATTATCCAATCTACACGATGTTAACGCAATAAGCTTAGGAATGTGCATGAAATAATAGCATCAAGTAAATCTAGCTCCCCCACTTTGAAAAAGGGGGGCTGGGGGGGGATTTTTAAAATCATTGTGCTTAAGTTATTTCATGCGCGTCCCTTAATATATAAAGGGACGCTATCTATACTTATTTGAGTGCCGTCATTTTGCATAAATTCACATCAGGCTATCTGGCTTTTCGCTTTGCAGGTTACCAATTTAAGGCGTAACAATAACCCCTCACTTTTATAGGATGTGCTGAACGGCAGCAGTGAAGCGCATCACCACCATAGAGCGATGCGCTTCACTATCGTTTTGCACATCCTATAGAGGTATTTTATTTTTTGCGAGTTACCTTAGGCACTGGATAGCTACTTTCCTACCGGTATGTCGGTTTGTGTGTATCGCGATGAACGCTAGGCAATACTGGATGAGCACTCTGCGAACATGGCTGAGTGTTAGCCACATCTTGCTGAGCATTACGCTGATCTGGCTGAGGGCTTACGCGACCTTGTTAAGTCTTTTTTTAAGCTACTGTAGCGTTTTTGCAATCTTGCTAAGTGCTCATCAAATTAACACCTAGTGCTCATCAAGTTCTGAGGTGGCTCATCAGGTATTGCTGAGCGCGAGGCAAGTACTGCCTAGCACTTGCTCTGGTCTTGCTTAGCATTCAGCAGAGTGCTTTGGGCTTCTACCAGATTGCTAGAGCACTCAGCAAGGTTGGTAGAGCATTCTGTCAGGTTGACGTAGCACTTAATAAGATCAGTATTTTTGAGCTAATGATTGGCAGAAGGCTAAGTTATGCTGGATGAGTGCTCGGTAAGTATAACTTAGCTCTCAGAATCTGTGTACTATGCAAATATAAAGGGCTTTGTCGCCACTTTCTGTCAGAAAATTTTACAATGCCAGAACTTCCGTAGCATGTGAGCTTAAAAATATAAAAGTTATATACTTCAAAAGTATATAACTATTAAAGTTGTCAGCACCGCGACTTAAGCGGTCTATTGCCAACCAGAAAGTTATTTTATGTGTCAGGTTTTTTTACACATTAGCCGATTTCTCTCTATATATCTCAGCAATAAGCTTATAAAAGCCATGTAATGTAAATGATGGTCTACTTTTTGCTAAATTTAATCTAGCTAGGTCACTCACTCAGCTAAAGCCGAAACATCAGCCAATAGCATGAAAGAACGGTATCCATATCACTGAGTAATGAGCGCTACTAATGTAGTCAAGTAACATCGAGCTTCCACGACCCCCTTTGAAAAAGAGGGCAGGAAGGATTTTTAAAATCATAGTTGCCGAAGTGTGTCGTGTTCGTTCCTAAGCTATTCTTGGAGTGATGTGACAGGGCTAAATTCAACCGTTTTATCTCCTGACTTATTAACCGGCAATATCACCGTGACTGGAACTGGCCTTGTGCCTGAGTCCAGCACCTTGATGTTGCTCAGCTTAGGAGTGCTAGGCATGTTGGCTGCAAAGTACAGGCATTACAGATTTAAAGATGTAGTGCTCTGTTGTGATAACAGGGCATTAATCGGCTACCAATTTAAGACGGGACTGTTTAGCTTAATCGTTCGCTTTTAGACACAGCTCTCCTAAGCGCAGACAACGGGCGAAGGGCTAAAGGTTAAGGGTTAAGACTAATCTCTATAACGCCTTAAGTTACTAGCCTCCTAGACTTAATCTTTCGCCCTGAACCTTTCGTCTGGGCTGAAACTGTCCCGCCTTAAGCTGGTAGCCCATTAATCAACAACTCGGGCACAGCACTTGTGCCCGATATTTTAAGAGCGTGGAGTGGTAAGTTTTATTAGCGATACCTCTTTTTATCAACGTCCATCAACTAATATTTAACTTTAAGGAATTAATTATGACAAACAATAGTTTTATGCCTAGCACCGATAGTGGAAAAGCTGATCTGTTAGAGCATCTTACCAGTACCTTACCGCATTATGCGGCCTTACTAGAGGCGAATAATGACGACTTAGTTAACCTCCATGCGGATGCGGTCGCTTTTCGGTATGCTCTGAAAAGCTTGGCGGATATGCAAGCTTATGCCCATCATTGGACTGAATTTAAAAATTTATTGCGTGATGGTGGTGCAGGTAGTGCGGATTGGTCTGTGCCGCCTATGCTTGTTGAACCGATACCGGCGGCGGTCAGCCCTGGTATCATTCCTAGGTTATCAGCTTTAGTGGCGCGTCTTAAGACTCATAAAAATTATACCTCGGCCATAGGTTTGGATTTATGGTTAGTTGGCAGTACCAGCGTAGTCGATCCTAATACTTGGAAGCCGATCTTAACTGCTCAAAATAAAGCCGGACATCCGATTATCGCATGGACTAAAGGAGCTGCAGCAGCCATAGAAATTTGGGTAGACCGAGGTGACGGTGCTGGTTTTACTTTTCTGACCATCAACACCGAGCCCAATACCAACGACCCTCATCCTTTACCCAGTAACAGTGCTTTGTGGAAATATAAGGCCATTTATAGGCTACATGACGAGCAAGTTGGACAATGGAGTGATGTGTTGAGTATTACCGTAGGCGTTTAATAACAGTGCCTGCTTATTAACTGTATGGATTTTGTACTTTTTTAACGACTTTAGGAGCAAATTTTATGAATGTCTCGAAAAATATCATGGTTTTTGGTGCTGTCTTATTGTTAGCTGGCTGTACAACAGCAGGGCCTTATGTGACCAATATCTCTAGTGATGGTGCTAATGGTTTAACTATAGAAAAATGCAAAGTAGAGCTGAATGCCTTTTTAGGCGTTATTAGTACGGGTGATTGTTCTAATAGCGCTTTAAAATTAACCAACCCAAATCGATAATAAAGAGGGAGCACAAGATGCACTGAGGAAGAGTGCGTATCATTCGAGTTACTCGATTGGTACGCCTACTTCGTTGGCACAGCTTATGCTTTTTCTTTTTAACTAGCCTATGTATGGCGATAAAATCGCTGTACAGGGCTATTCTTTTTCAATGCAGATTATGCCAGTAAAGTTGACGGCCTGATACAGCGCATTGCCGACAATCTCAAGCTCGCCATGGCCGCCATTAAAAGTGTTGCTACCGCCTACCATAGTTAAAATCTCGCCAAAATTGTTGGTTTTAGGGTCAATAACAACGATATCTTTGGTGTAGATCTTACCTAAGGCCACTTTGCCATTATAAAGCTCGATTGAGGATACAGCAGTCAATTGATCACTGCTGTTATTGGTGAGTCCAGAATAAGACGTGCCGCTGATAGAGCTATTATTACCTAATGTTGCTGTCAATTTACCCGAAAAACAGGCATTTGGTACAAAAGTGCTATCAGGGAAATGATTGCTCTGTGCTGAGAGAATATGACAAGCAGAATCGGGTGTTAGTTGGCTAAGCTGCCCCGTTATTTTTTGGCAGCTATAAGCATCAGCAAGCGCATTAATGGCTGTTAAAGATAAAAAAACCGCTGGGATAAGCATGTAACTTTTCATGATAGATATGCCCTTAGTAATATGGATGTGAGCAGGCAGATTGTTTATCGGCCTATAAATGTTCCAATTTTTGATCCAAAACTCAATAAATATAAATCGGTTACTTAACTACCGATTTACTGAGCTTTGCATTTGCAGAGTCGTTATGCGAAGCATACCTAATTGTTTCGCTGCTCTTTAAATGCGGCTTAATTTAAGCAGTTCGGTAACAAAAAAACTATTCGTATGAATACCTATAACCACTCATAATTAAATGATTTGGTTATCAACTAAATCGGGACAATTTCAGCCCAGACGAAAGGCTCAGGGCGAAAGATTAGCAACTTAAGGCGTGACAGAACTAGGCTTAACCTTTAACCCTTTGCCCTTTGTCTGCGCTTAGGAGAACCCTATCTAAAAGTGAACGATTAAGCTAAATCATCCCGTCTTAAATTGGTAGCCTATGAGTTAGTTGTCAGGTTTTTTTACAAGCCAGAAATCCTCACGCTTGCCTAAGGTGTAGGCTTGATTGCTAATAGCGGCAATTTCTTAAAAGTGTTTACTAGCTGGTTAATTAGGGCTACCCACTTTAGACGGGACAAAACGATAGTGAAAGCTTTTTATAGTTCCCACGCTCCGGCGTCACTGCCCACAGTTAAGTAATCTGTGCCTGGAGTAAAACAGCTTCAGCTGTTTTAAAACGCAATAGCTGAAGCTCAACACTCCA
>CAIVYW010000499.1 GCA_903910205.1 uncultured Methylococcaceae bacterium
GGTTGGTCATTGCTACGATTATATACTTTTACCAAGGTCTGTTCTTTGAAGCCCACGGAAAATCTGTTATATGTTTTCATTTCTAATCTCAAATTTTATTTTTTCTTAAAATTTGAGGCGACAACTATTGTGACGCAGGGGGATAGTGAAGCGCATCGCTCTATTACAAATGCTGCGCTTCACTGCCGTTTAGCACATCCAATAAAATTGGGGGGGTTATTATTGCGTCTTACCTAAGTTGGTAGCTGTAATATCGAAGACAAATGCCTTAGTTCTGTCTTCGATGTTGTACTCACCCGTTAACTATTGCATTTATAATTAACGGGTGTCAGTTCATGAGTGCTTAAATAGTAGCCGTTGGCAATATCGATATTGCCGTTGTAAGACGATTCAATGACTCGATAAGAGTTTTCAGTAAATTGTAGTTTAATATCAAAGTCTAGTTGGTTATGGGTGCTAAGATCTTGTTGGGATCCTTTGAAAATAAATAGATAAGGATCTAATGTGTCGATAATAGTGTTAATAGTCAAGATATGAGTCAACACATCATCGATATTATAGGTTTTTCCAATTAAGACATGGTCTTTATTATATTCATAAGTCGTGCCTTGTTTGGTGGCTGAGCTATAGCAGTCAGCCAAGGTCTTCCAGCGCCCGTTAATCATTGCGACAGGAATAATGGCGGGTGGTGGTGGCTCTACGGGTTTTGGTAGTGCTAATTTAGTGCATTTAATTTGTTTGGCGACATTGATTTGGCTATTATCACTATCTGTTCTTATTGACTCGGCATCAATCTCTTCGGCCAAGTCATTTAAATGAAGTTGATAGTTAATCGTTGCAATATGATGTCCTGTAATGTCGCCCTTATCTTGCAGTTGGAAAGAAAACAATGAGGCGTTTTTATCAAAGCGGGTCTTTGATAAGGTCATCATTTTGACATTTTTATTATCTAGTAAGGTTTCGTCAAACAGATCCGTTAAAAACAAAGGGAATGCCGTGCTTGCTGTCTCAGAAAATAACAATGTTCCTAGTTCACCAAAGGGGCAATTGTAGAAATATTTAAAGCTTTTAATTTTAGTTAAATAATCAGCATCAGATAGCCGGTTTCTTTGATATAAAAGAGGATTTATTTTAGAGTCTTTTGAGTAGGCATGAGTTGAAAGTGCGCCTAAAAGAGTTGCAAGTAAAATGCGAGATATAAGTTTCATACAGTTACCCTGCGTTAGGTACTTAGGTTGAAGTTCAATTCATGCGCTGGCGTAGAATAGATGCTACTGGCAGTATAGTTAGCTTGTCGCAGACGCCTTAAAGTCAGAGGCAAAAAAAAAGCCGCGACTCTAAGAGGCGCAGCCTTTTTAAGCAGTAGCTATATTGTTTAAGCGATAGCTTTTACTTTTGAATTCAGTCTGCTTTTGCCGCGTGAAGCTTTATTTTTATGGATGATGCCTTTAGTGACAGCAGAATCAATAATAGGCTCTACAATTTTATAGGCGGCTTGTGCTTTTTCTTTGTCGCCAGCTTTAACTGCGGCAAGTACTTTTTTAATAAATGTACGTAGATTGCTACGTTGTCCTGCGTTGCGAATACGGCTTTTTTCCGCTTGTTTCGCGCGCTTTTTAGCTTGTGCTGTATTAGCCATAGTATCTCGAGCGTTGGTTTTAGTTTAGAGCCCTGCATTATCTTTTTAAATGTTATTATTGTCAACTATTAACATGTTGAAATGGAGTTGCTTTGAGTCAACAGCTATTTAAGTCGACTGCTATAGTGAGCAGTATGACACTAATCTCTCGTCTACTTGGTTTTGTTCGTGACATGCTGATCGCGCGAATTTTTGGTGTAGATTTCGCAACGGATGCGTTTTTTGTTGCTTTTAAAATCCCTAATTTATTTCGGCGTCTGTTTGCTGAAGGTGCGTTTGCTCATGTGTTTGTGCCTGTGTTGGTCGTCAATAAGGCTCATGGCAATAAAGATGCCTTAAAGCTGTTGATAGAGAGGGCAGCTGGCAGCTTAGCTGTAATCCTCGCCTGTGTCTCCTTGATTGGTATGTTAGCTGCTCCCTTGTTGATTTGGATGCTAGCGCCGGGTTTTGCATGGCAAGGTTTGCAACATGATTTAGCGGTTAAAATGTTACAGATTACTTTGCCCTATTTATTTTTTATTGGCTTAGTAGCCTTTGTTGGCAGCGTATTAAATATACATGGTAGGTTTGCCGTGCCTGCTTTAACGCCGGTTTTTTTAAATATTACCATGATCGCTGCCGCAATCTGGCTAGCGCCAGTAATGGATGTGCCGGTTATGGCTTTAGCATGGGGAGTATTTGCAGCCGGTGTAGTGCAGCTATTGTTTCAGATGCCATCGTTAATAGCTTTAGGCTTGATTACACGAGTTAGATTAGGATTTCATGATTCTGAAGTGAGTAAAATTTTAGGTTTGATGGGACCTGTCATTTTTGGTGTATCAATAACGCAAATTAATTTATTGCTAGATACCTTGATAGCCTCATTTTTAAAGACAGGCAGTGTTTCATGGTTATATTACTCTGATCGTATAGTGGAGTTTCCGTTAGGGTTGCTTGGCTTGGCATTGGGGGTTGTTATATTGCCCAGTTTAGCAAGAAGTCATGCAGATGAAGATGCGAAGACTTTTTCTGATTCATTAGATTGGGGTTTGCGCCTAGTTTTATTGATCGGTATGCCGGCAACCATCGGTTTGTTTTTGTTAGCAGAACCCATGCTATCTACCTTATTCCAATATAAAGAATTTAGTGTGAGTGATGTCTATTACTCAGGGCTGAGCCTTAAAGCTTATTCATTAGGCTTGATAGCTTATTTGGCCATTAAGGTATTAGTGTCAGGGTTTACGTCGCGACAGGACGTGAAAACACCGGTGCGTTATGGTGTATATGCCATGCTAGCGAGTTTGGGTTTAAATATTGTGCTGGTTTATCCTTTTGCTCATGCAGGGCTGGCACTTGCTACCTCTTTGGGGGCGTTCGTCAATGCAATCTTGTTATTAAGACGGCTATTAAAAGATAATATATTTCAGCCCACAATGCGCTGGTGGATGTTTATGGTTCGTATTTTATTAGCGAGTATGGCAATGTCGGGGATTCTATTTTATAAGGTGGATGTGGCGTTGTGGAGTCATTGGGGCGTTATAGATAGACTACTTAATCTAATTAAATGGATAGCGATTGGCGGAGGTATTTATGTGGGAGCACTATATCTGCTGGGATTTAAGTCCTGTCATTTAAAATAATTTACAATTAATAGGGTTATTTAAATAAATAATGAACAATATTTATTTAGTTAGGTATAATGCGCACTGGATTAAAAATCTGATTTACTCTCTGTTTACCTTTTCGATCTTTCTTTTGTTAGTAGCTCGTCCTTGTTTCATTAAGTAATTTCTAAATTGACCCATTATCCGCCTTAACAGGCTTCATTACTTTATATTAAGGACTCATTATGTCTACTTTAACAACTGGCACAGTAAAATGGTTTAACTCAGATAAAGGCTTCGGTTTTATCGAACAAGCTTCAGGCCCAGATGTATTCGTACATTTTCAACAAATCAACAATTCTGGTGGTTACAAATCATTAGATGAAGGCCAAAAAGTACAATTCAGCGTAACACAAGGACAAAAAGGTCCTCAAGCTGAAAATGTAACTGTTATCTAAATAAGTTACTGCGCTAATA
>CAIVYW010000500.1 GCA_903910205.1 uncultured Methylococcaceae bacterium
CAACAACAAGGCGAACTACCCACACGTTTATGGGTCGCGCCACCGACTAAAATGGATCAAAGCCAATTAACAGAAGAGGGATATTACGAAACCTTTACTAAAGTAGGCGCAAGAACTGAAATACCAGGCTGTTCATTATGTATGGGTAATCAGGCACGAGTAGCAGAAAATTCAACAGTCGTATCTACTTCGACGCGTAATTTCCCTAATCGCCTAGGTAATGGAGCCAACGTCTATTTAGCCTCTGCCGAACTTGCCGCTGTGTGTTCAATTCTAGGTAAGATTCCGACTTTTTCTGAATACATGCATTATGCCGAGCAAATCAGTGCAAGTTCAGAAGATTCTTATCGTTATTTAAATTTCAATAAGATGGCGGCTTATCAATAGTTGCGTAGATTGAGTTATTACAACGTAACCCGAATCTATAAAAGCTGTCGGGTTACGCTTTCGCTAACCCGACCTACGTAACTTGTACATTCACGGCTTTTAAATGTAGGTCGGGTTAGCGTAGCGTAACCCGACAATCACAGCGCCCCTACTTTGTTATACCGGTATAAGCTCATGGCAGAAAAACTACAGCCATTTAAAAAATCATTAGCGTATCCAAATCGCACCATGGTTTATTTACATAGCCAAATTGAGCAACAACAGCGTATGTTGAAGCAGATTAAAGCGGTATTGCCCGACAATCTCGCTAAGCAAACTAAACATTGTCTAATTAAAGATCATAACTTGCTGGTCTATACCGACTCAGCCATTTGGGCCTCACAATTACGCTTTTATAATAGCGCTATATTAGCGTCTATGCAGACCTTAGTTAAATCGCCCATAGATAACTTACAAATTAAGATTATTAATCGAACCTCAGGAGTAACAGCATCAGCAATACGTAAGGCAAACCTACCTTCCCTAGAAGGCATAGACCTTATACGTAAACATAGCCTGAGTATTTCGGATGATAAACTCAGCGTAGCCTTACTTAAACTAAGCACTACTTTAAAGAGATTGGCAGATTCGACTTAACATCTCATTTAAGCGAGCATTCAAACTATTTTGAGATCAGGCTTTAAGTTTTAGTGTCATAGGATGGTTAGAGAGATAGCGAAAACTATCAGGATGGTGAAATAACTAAACCCATTAATCACATTGGATGTTTAAGATAGGTTTCGGCTTTCACCTCTACCCATCTTAAGGATTAAATCATTTTTTAAATAAATTAAAGTGAATAACCTCGTCCAGACATATTTTAACTATTCAGCGCTAAGATAAAAGTCAAATGGCCCTGCACCAAACCCATAAACTCTATCATAAGGGGAGTTGCTATATTGTTGAATCTTTGTCCCCTGTGAATTATTATAATTAACGGTTATACTTTTTGTAGTTCCTGTAATAACTATTCTCTGAGGAATATATCCAACTATTTTATTGACTGTTCCTAAGTGATCTTCAGTTGGAACCGCTGGAGTATTGCTGGAAGTCAATGAGAATGCAGTCAAAAGATCCCCTTTGCTTGTTGTAAATGTTTGAGTTTGGCCATAAGTTGCAATCGTACCGTTCCCACCTAGGTCATTAATGTAATGAGTGACCATACCAATTCCAGGATGGGTGCTATCATCGCTACATTTGGTTGATTGCAATGCACTAGCATTAGTGCTAGAAATGGAATAGCTATCTGCAGTTAATGTCCAACAATTTACCCCTGAATTACCTGCGTTATCAGTACGTGAAGTAGAAAAGTTCATAGCAGTTTTAATTTTCATAAACGGCTTAATTTCTACATAAACATACAGATACTCCCCTGCTGGAGGGCTTGTAAAATTACCCGTCAAAGGATAGGTGGCGGTTTTACTTATTGCTACCTCAGAACCATCCACATTTTCAAAGAAGGTTGTGCACATACTCATGTCGTAATTAGAAGAGCCACCTTTAGTTGGTATAACTGGTTGACTCTTACATAAGGCAGCCTTTGTAAAAGTAACTAGTTGAATATCAGGAGTCGTATAACAATCACCGGTAGATCCGTTAGTTGTTGATGTGCAACTGGGAATAGTGCCAACAGCAAACGATTCGTTCGAAATAGTCAACAATATGACTAACGATAGTAATATCGTTACCTTTTTATTATTTAACGCTTGCATCATTAGTATCCTTTTACGCTAACAGTGAATCCACCATTACTACTTCTAGTTTGTTTGATGATAATGTTTTCACGTCTAACTTTGTCAAAACGTTTACTTTCCATAGAAGTTAGCTCGAAGGCTTTATCATTAAACCATTTAGTTGTTGATTTTTGCTTAAATAGATCCATAGCATTAAAGGTGATTTTCATGAAATTTTCATCAGGTAAATTATTGTAAGTTCTATGGCCAAGTTCAACAGCAAGTCCCTTAACTAAAGGTAATTCTGTTCGCAGAGTTACGTCATTTCCTTTCAAATCACCTACATTATCAACTGAATACCAAACAAACCCTCTTACATAGAGTTTAGTCCAATTTATATAAGGAAGTGGTACTCCTAATTCTAAATCAGTACCGCCAAGCGATCTTTCTTGATAACCATTAGAAACGGTTTTCCAACCAGTTGTACCCCAGTATTGATTAAAGTTGACTTCACCAACCGAGGTTCTAGCTTCTAAGCCTAAACTAGTTCGGCCATGATTATATGGAAACTCTTGATCATAAAAGCTATTAGCCCCTAGAAGTAGTTTATTATCAATTTCTAATCTTCTGTAACCTAGCCCCATATTAAGAACTGTTCGATTGCCACCATAATGATACACACTGTCTTGAGTAAATAATGTGTTCTTGACGTCATTAATAAAGAGGGGCGTTAGTACAAGAACCCCCTGTTGGGTAGTCGTTGATCCACCCACTGCTTCCATAATTTCAACCGTTGGAAAGTATTTCTCTAAATAGGTTCTTACAGTATTAATGGTAGAGGACTGAAGCTTATTGCTGACGGTATTACTTAGGCTAGATGTAACACCATTTATGCCATTACTAGGCACCATGTTTAATAGATTTTGACTTGAAAGACCATTATTTATATTTAATGGGTCAGGACTAATAACATTTTTACTCGTATTATTTGGTTGACTATCGACAGAATCGATTTCTTCTGCGGTAGAACTAAAACAAAATAGTAATAAAACAAAATATAGATAATAACTTCTTAATTTCAAAAGATTTTCCTTGGACTAAAAATATTACGCAAATTATATACTAATAATAATAATACAGGCAGATTACTTATATAAATCAATGCGGAATCAAAGAATTAAATTGATTAAGGTTGGAGATTATTAACTGACGGGTAAAAACTATATTAATGGATGATCGTGAGTCATACAAGGTTAGGCAGCGACTCTGTTCCTACCTTTTGGGTAGCATACGGTGGGCACAAACAGCATGTACCCACTCATGATTTATTGACAGTATATTTACGGGATTAAAAAGCAGGAGACCAAATCTATTACTACGTTAAATAACGATTTTAGTAACCGGCCTAGAATAATCTGAAGTGCCTGCAGAGGAAATACTGGCATAGCGAAAGGAATAAGTCGTGCCAGGAATTAAATGATCTATTTGAATCGTTGTGGTGGTACTAATATCAACCTCTATCCATATAGTAGCTGCACTGGGTGTTGC